>NZ_JAQVGQ010000168.1 GCF_028696615.1 Immundisolibacter sp.
GGATGCGCACGTACTGGTCGGCCTTTGCCGCCGTACGCGTGAAGCGCGGGTCGACGACGATCATCTTGCAGCCGTTTTCCTTGGCATGCAGCATGTGCAGCATCGACACCGGATGCGCCTCGGCGGCATTCGAGCCGATGTACAGCGCCGCCTTCGAGAACTGCATGTCGTTGTAGGAGTTCGTCATCGCGCCGTAACCCCAGGTGTTCGCCACGCCCGCCACTGTGGTGGAGTGGCAGATGCGCGCCTGGTGGTCACAGTTGTTGGTGCCCCAGAAGGACACGAACTTGCGCAGCAGGTAGGCCTGCTCGTTGTTGTGCTTCGACGAACCGATCCAGTACACCGCGTCGGGGCCGGATTCCTCACGGATTTTCAGCAGGCGGTCGCCGACTTCGTTCAGCGCCTGTTCCCACGAGATCTTCTGGTACTTGCCGTCCACCAGCTTCATCGGGTACTTCAGGCGGTGTTCGCCGTGGCCGTGCTCGCGCAGCGAGGCGCCCTTGGCACAGTGCGCGCCGAGATTGATCGGCGAATCGAACACCGGCTCCTGATGCACCCACACGCCGTTGCGCACGATGGCGTCGGTCGCACAGCCGACCGAGCAATGGGTACAGACGGTGCGGCGCACATCGGCCTTGCCCTCGCCACGCGACACGCCGGGCGCCGCGGCTTCGGCAGCGCCGATCAGGTTGTACGGCAGTTGCGTCGCGATGGCCCCGGCGCCGACGCCCAGGCCGGAGCGCTTCAGGAAGGCGCGACGGTCCATGGTCTGGCCGAGGGCACGCGCCGCGGAACCCCGCAGGCGGCGGGCGCTGCCGGTGGCGGCGCTGCTTTTCTTGGTCAACATCGTCGCGTCCTCCTCAGACCCGCGCGCTGCGGTAGTAATTGCGCATGTGCTCGCTCACACCCTTGTCCGCTTCCTCGCGGCGGGCGGTCTCGACGGCCTGCGCAGCACCCGGCACCGTCTTGGTCGCGGTGGCGGCCAGTGCCGCTGCACCCGCGGCGCCACTGGCACCGACCGCCATCAGGAAATTCCGCCGCGACAGCTTCGTGTTGTCGTCTTTCATCCTCGCTCTCCCCTTCGATAAAGGTCCGGCGCCGCTCATTCGGCGGGCGCCTCCAGCATGTCGAACGCCTCGCGTTCGATGTCCATGAAGGCCAGCAGCAACGCGCCGACCCTCGCATAAAAATCCACGCCCGGCGCCTTCGCCAGGGCTGCCGCCAGGTCCGCATACCAGGGCGCGACGTGGCGGCCGAAGAAACGCTGCTGCCGCGCCAGCCCTGCCTCGTCCGGTCCGGTCAACACCAGGTGGCGCATCACCTCGGCCAGCGCGGCGATGTGGTCCTCGGTCTCGGTCACGCCCTGGCGACGCCCCAGGCCAAGTTCGGCCAGATCCTCGCGCAGCTCGGCCAGCGGCTCTTCCTGCAGGAAGCCGGTGATGTACCAGGAGCCGTTCGTCATCACGACCGGCTTGGAAACGCTGACGAAGAGCGCATCGAACTCGGCGTGCACGTGTTGCAGCGGCAGGCTGGACGCGGCCGCCCCAAGCGCGGCCCAGGCCTGCGGCAGCGCCCCCTCAGCGCCGCCCAGGCTGCGCCCGGCCTGCACCAGCGCGTCGAGCAGCGCCGCGTCGGGCGCGGCATGGAACAGGCGCGCCAGCAGCGCGTAGTGGTCGGCGCGCGCGCGGTCCTCCTCGGACCAGGTCGGCTGCGACTGAATAGAAATCGGCGCGCTCATTCGCTCAGGTCCCAGGCTTTGACCGCCGGTTCGGTCTTCATCATGTCGATCACGCGACAGTCGGCACACATGCGCAGGCGGGCGCGCTCGGCCTCGGTGGCGAACATGGAATGGCCGGACAGGCGGGCGATCATGGCTTCGATCAGCGGCGTCGCGCCCATCGCCTTGCCACAGGCGGTGCAGTGGAAGATGTCGGCCTCGCGCAGCGCGCGGGCGCGGCGTGCGTCTTCCGTCAGCAGCAGGCGCGGCTCGAGGCTCAGCGCCGACTCCGGACAGGAACTCACGCACAGGCCGCACTGCAGGCAGTTCTTCTCGACGAACTCGAGGCGATAGCTGTCGCCCGATGCGCGCAAGGCGCTCGCCGGACAGGCGCCGGTACAGGCCATGCACAGCGTACAGGCGTCGGACGCGATGACCTGGCCGAAAGGCGCGCCGGCCTTCAGCGCGATCGCCGCCGGCAGGCCCGCCTCGGCTTTCGCCGCAGGGGCGTGCTCGACGAGGTGGCGCAGTGCGAAATCCAGCGTTTCGCGTTTCTTCGGCAGCAGGCGGAAACGCGCCGGCGCGGCGACAGCGGCGGCCGGCGCCCACGACCACAGCGCGGTTTCCAGCGCCTGCCAGTCGTCGGCGTCGGCCTCGACGATACGCAGATGTTCGCCGGTGTAGCCGAGCGCCGAGAGGATGGTCTGGCCATGCCCGGCCTGTGCCTTCAGCGGCACGGCATCATGGCTGCCGGCAGCGAGCACTGCCACCTGGCAGGCGCCCAGCGCCAGACTGCCGAGCATCAGGTCCAGCCCGACCGCATCCGCGCTCCACACCTCGACCGGAATCACCCGCGCCGGCAGTCCGCGGCCGCGGCGCGCGAGCCGACCGATTGTGGCCGTGCCGGCCTCGGCAGCGTGGAACAGGATGCAGGCATCCGTGCCGCCGGCCTGCGCATACTCGGCCAGCAGCGTCTTCACCCGCTGCCCCAGGTCCGGCACACGCGGAAAGTGGAAGCCCAGGGCGCCCGACGGACACACCGTGCTGCAGGTGCCACAGCCCTTGCAGAGGTAGGGGTCGACCGCGATAACGTCGCCATTGGAGCGAATCGCCTCGGTGGCGCAGACCTCGATGCAGTTCGTACAGCCCGTCTTCTTCGAGCGGCTGTGCGCGCACAGCCCGGCGTCGAAGGCGACGTAGCGCGGCTTCTCGAACTCGCCGACGAATTCGCCCAGCGCCTGCACTGCCAACGCCTGCTCGAACGGGTCGCGGCCCGGCGCGGCGTAGCCGTCGGGCAGTTCGACGCGCTTCAGCAGCGGCTCCGCGGACAGGTCCAGCACCAGGTCGAAACGCTCGCTGCGGGCGACATCCTTGCGCGCAAAATCGATCGCGCCGATCTCGCTACAGGCGGCGACACAGGCACGGTGGCTGCGACAGGCGTCGAGGTCGACCTGCAGATCGAAACCGATGGCGCCTTCCGGACAGGCCTTGACGCAGGCGTTGCAGCGCACGCACAGCTCGAGGTCGATGGGGTTGTGCTGCGTCCAGTGCAGCTCGAAGGCACCGAGGTGGCCGGACAGCTTCACCGGCTTGCCCGACCACACCGGGTATTCATTGACCGCCGGCAGCTCAACCTCACCGGCGCGCTGGGTGATCAGCACGGCCGGCTCGAAGCTGCCCGCCAGGCGCTCGGCCCAGCCCAGCGCCGCGCCCGCCTCGCCGATGATCAGCAGGTTGCGGCCGGCGCGCATCTGCACCGCGGGCACCGGCTCCGGTTCCGGCAAAGTGGTCGCGGCGGCGATCAGCGCAGCGAGCTTGGGCGTGGCTTGCGCAGATTCGGCCGACCAGCCGGCGTTCTCGCGCAGATTGAAGAAGTGAATGCGCTGGCCGGCCTGCTGCGACTCGGCCAGCTCGCCGAACAGCGTGGTTTCCTGCGTACAGGACACGAAGACGTCGCGCCCCGCCGCCAGGTCGGTTTCCAGCGCCGGCAGCTCAGCGCCACACAGGGCGTGATGGCACGCAAGACTGCCCGCCGCAGCGGCCAGCCGCTCGGCGTCGAGACTGAAGCTGCGATTACAGTCGCAGAGATGGATCTGTTTTTGGGTGGTCTGCATCGATGCATCCGTTGGATCTATTCATAAGAAGCACTCCGCGGGCCAGCGGGGGAAGCTCGATTAGCGCCAGAAGCGCCAAAATCGATCACCCTTGGAGCCCCGCCAGACGACACGTGCGACAAATTGTCCCGACCGGGCCGTTTTGTCCGGATCAACCACAAGCAGCCGGGCGTGGCTCGGGCGTTACCGCACCGATCTCGTCCGGCGCGTTGCTGCCAGACTCTGCCCCAGCCTCGGCGCTGACATCCGCATCGTCGTCCTGAACGGCGCGGGGCGCACCATCGGCCTCGCCCACCGCCTCGTTCGCGACTTCTTCGCGGGCTCCGGCAGCTTCGTCCTCGGTTTTCTCCTCGACGTCGTCCAGCCACTCACGTGCGTGCCTGAGCTTCTCCATCATCGACGGCGGAATCGGGTCGGCGATCGAGTAATCGTCGATATAGATGTCCAGCCCGTCCATCTGGTTGAAATGCGGATCGGCGAAGAGCTTCTTCAGCGCCTGCCTGCGCAGCGACTCACTGACCTCTTCCTTCAGGAAAGCGGTGAAGTCGGATGCCAGCGTCAGCTCCTCGACCGGCGGCAGCGCGGCTTCGACCGCGGCACGGTCCCGCGCTTCGCCGGCGACGCCCGCGGATGGATCGGCAGCAGCATCAACGGAAACCTTGGCATCGGCGCCGGCCGTCATGCCCGCTTCGGCCGCCGCCGGTTGGCTGGCAGCGGAAAGCGACGCGGCCAGCTTGCGCTTCGACCAACGCGACAGGAAGCCGCCCGCGCTCACGCCCGCCCCCGGTCCGGCGCCAGCGGATCATTGCGCCGCACCTTCTTGCGCGGCGCCGGCTTGTAGTGCGTGTTGACGAAGTCGCCCACCCAGTCGGCGATCTCGCGTGACATCGGCACACCGTCGACCTGCTCGCCCGAATCCAGCCAGCGCGCCGCCTCGCCATAGCTCGCCGACACCGCCGCAGGCAGCGCCAGTTCGCCTTCCTTGCGCCACATCACGAACACCTTGGGGATCGGCGAACTCATGTTGAGGAAGTAGTTGTCCGCCTCGTCGCGGAACAGCTCGATCGCCCAGCCACCGATGCGCCACTGGCGGCGGTCCGGCTCGGACACGATCTCGAGCGGCGCGGGATCGGCCAGATCGAAGGCGGGGACCACGCCCACCGCCTCCCAGGCCTCGTCCACCCAGGGATTGTTCAGGCGGCGACACTCCATGACCACCGCAACCGGGAATTTCTCCATGCCTCGCACCCGCATCTTTTATCGGCTTATGAAGTCCACAGCATACGTCGCCGATCGCCGCATCGCGACCGTGAAAACCCGAGCCACCGCCACCCCTTCGCCAGCGAGCCGCTACAATCGTCCGCCTGACGCCTACCGCAACCCAGCGAACGCCCCCGATGAATGCGTCCCAACGCCCCCTGCTGAGCCAGGCCAGCCGCCCGCTCACCGTCGAGATCCCGGCCATCAACGAGCATGGCGAAACCGTGCCCACCGCCATCGCCGGCGAGCATCCGCTCACGCTCTACGTGGACAAGCGCGAGATCGTCACACTGATGACACTGGGCGCCGCGCCCGAGGCGCTCACCATCGGCTGGCTGCGGAACCAGCGTCTGGTGCGCAGCCTGGACGAGATCGCCTCGGTGCAGGTCGACTGGGAGGTCGACGCGGTGTCGGTGACCACCCGCAACGGCCTGCGCGACGCTGACGAGAAGCTCGGCAGCCGCACGGTGACGACCGGCTGCGGCCAGGGCACGGTTTTCGGCGGCCTGATGGACGAGATCGACCAGGTGCGCCTGCCGCACGACCGCCTGCTGAAGCAGTCGACGCTGTACGCGCTGATGGACGCCGTGCGCCACCACGAGTCCATCTACAAGCAGGCGGGCGCGGTGCACGGCTGCGCGCTGGCGCAGGCCACGCCCGGCGGCTGCGAGATCCTGATGTTCTTCGAGGACGTCGGCCGCCACAACGCGGTGGACGCCATCGCCGGCCAGATGTGGCTCGACGGGCTCGAGGGCGCGGACAAGATCTTCTACACCACCGGCCGGCTGACCTCGGAGATGGTGATCAAGACCGCGCAGATGGGCATTCC
>NZ_JAQVGQ010000169.1 GCF_028696615.1 Immundisolibacter sp.
GTGTGCCGGTGTATTTGCGCACCGTTTCCGACGGGTTGGGCACGGCGACCGCGGCCAGCAGCTGCGGCGGAAAGAAGCGTGGCGTCCAGCCCGCCGCGGCGACGGCCTCGAGCAGGCCGGCTTCGTCGGCCTTGAGCGTGATGCTGGCCACGGTGACGACATCGCGGCGCGACGCGCCGATGCTGGCGAGGGCCGTGTCGATGGCCTGCGCGATGGTCGCGGCCGGTGTGCCGCGGTCGCAGCCGAGGCCGAGCGCGAGCCTCTGAAGAGCCCGGCCGGCACCCCCGTCCGCGCTCACGCCGCCTCCGGCGCGGAGGGACGGTAGATCACCCGCTTGCCGGTGAGGCGTCCGGCGTAGCTTGCGGGCAAGGGGCGGTGGCTGATCCACAGCACCGCGCCGAAACGCTCGGGATCGACGTCTTCCAGCCGTTCGAAGCGCTGGATGTTGGCCGGCAGCGGGCCGCTGCGGCCGTTGGCATGGCGCGACCACCAGTCGGTGCTGCCGGCTTCCTGCACCAGCGCGACCGGCTCGTCGTTCACTACTGCGGCGCTGGCGCGCACGATCTCGTCGTGGCTGGCCTCGAAGATCCAGCCCAGCTCGCGCCCCAGCAGGTCGACCGCCAGCGTCTCGCGTGCGTCCGATGCGGTGGTCAGCACCGGGGTGGCGCCTACTGCCTGTTGCAGCACGCCGGCGATGGCGTTGGCGCCGCCGAGGTGGCCGGACAGCACCGGGATCGCCCAGCGCCCCGCTTCGTCGAGCACCACCACGCCGGGGTCGGTCTCCTTGTTCTTCAGGTGGGGCGCGACCAGACGCACCACCGCGCCCAGCGACACGATGGCGACGATGCCGTCGAAGCCGGCGAACAGCGCCGGCACCTGGTCGCCGACCTTGCCTTCGTAACAGGCGAACGCGCCGGGGGCGGCGGCTTCGGCCTCGATGCCGAACTTCTGCGGCGCGAACAGCGTGGCACCGGGCAGCGCCGCGATGACGCGGCCGGCCAGCGCGATGCCGTGGCGAGTGATCGACACCACGGCGATGCGGGTGTT
This sequence comes from Immundisolibacter sp., assembly GCF_028696615.1. Lineage (GTDB taxonomy): Bacteria > Pseudomonadota > Gammaproteobacteria > Immundisolibacterales > Immundisolibacteraceae > Immundisolibacter. The sequence goes on from NZ_JAQVGQ010000169.1 coordinate 1,048, forward strand.
GGGAAAGGGCAGGTGTTGGGTCGTCTGTGGAGACATCGGGAGGGACCTCAGGAAACGGCCGTTACAGCCTGTTGTTCGGCGCGCTTGCGGCAGCCGCGGCGCAGCTCGCCGCGCTGGCGCTTGGGGTTCTGCACCAGCAGCAGCGACAGGTAATTGACCTTTTCGCCGCGCAGGCTGGCCACGTCATGCACGACGCGCTGTTTGGGCGCACCCACCTTCTCGACGAAGCAGCTGCTGGCGAGCAGGCCGCGGCGTGCGAGCAGGTCGAGCACCTCGTCGAGCAGCGGCTTCACCTTCATCAGCACCACGGTGTCGAACTCGTCGAGCAGGTGATCGATGACGGCGGTGCCGTAGGCGGCGGGGATCACCGCCATCGTTTCGTCCTCTTCGGCCAGCGCGAGGTCGGCCACGGCCGCAGCGGCAGCGAAGGAGCTGACGCCGGGGATGGTGTCGACCTCGACCTCGGGTGCCAGCTCGCGTACGGCGCGCGCCAGGTGGCGGAAGGTGGAGTAGGTGGAGGCGTCGCCTTCGACCAGGAAGGCGAGGTCGCGGCCTTCGGCCAGCAGCTGCAACGTCTGCGCGGCGGCTCGTGCCCAGGCTTTGGCGAGCGTGATCGCGTCGCGTGTCATCGGGAACACCAGCTCGACGGCGTCGTCCGGAACCGCCAGCCCGCCACGGCGGGCGATGTCCAGTGCGTAGGAGGACTCCTCGGCGCGCTTGACCGGATAGGCCCAGCGTGCGCCGGACTGCAGCGCGGCCCAGCCCCGGCGGGTGATGAGGTCGGGGTCGCCGGGGCCGAGCGAGACGCCGATCAGGCGGCCGAAACGACGGGGGGTCAAAGTGGGCGCGTTCATGCGGTTTCCTTGCGGGCGGTGACGATCCACACCGGGTTCTGCGCAGCGAGCCGGTGCATGTCGAGGATGGGTTGGCTGCGCGCGGCCGACAGCATGGTCACGTCCCAGGCAGCACCGCTTGCGGCCAGTGCGGACGTGGCAGTGGCGAGGTTCTCGAGGGTGACGAAGTTCATCACCAGCCGGCCGCCGGCTCTGAGCCGGCGCAGCACGAGGGCGATCAGTTCGCCCAGTTCGCCGCCCGAGCCGCCAATGAAGACCGCGTCGGGGTCGGGCCAGGCGTCGAGCCCGGCCGGGGCCTTGCCTTCGTGAAGGCTGTAGTTGCTCGCGCGCAGGCGACAGGCGTTGGCGCGCGCATTGGCGGCATCGCCCGCGTTCTTCTCGATCGCCCACACGTGGCCATGGCGGGCGATGCGGCTTGCTTCGAGGCCGACCGAACCGGAACCGGCGCCGATGTCCCACACCCGGCTGTCGGCACGCAGCGCCAGCTTGGCGAGCGACACCGCGCGTGCCTCCACCTTGGTGATCAAGCCCTTCTCGGGGCTGCGCTGCACGTAGTCGAGATCGTCGAGGCCGAACAGGGGCGTATCCGCGGGCAGGGCGCGGAGCGCGACGTCGGCTGCAGTCGCCGTCTCCCTGCCCACTGCCGCCCCGTCTCGTCGCTCGGGGGAGCGCGAGCGTTCGATCACGAGGATGTTGGGCTCCGGAAAACGCCGGGTGGCGGCCTCGTGCAGGCTCAGTCCCTCGAAGATGGCCTCGTCGTCCAGGCACAGGCGGGCGACCACCGACAGGCGCAGGTCCTCGTCGCTGCCTGGCTCGCCATAGCCGGCCGCCAGCAAGGCGCGGGCGATGCGGTCGGGGCTGTTGGCCGGGCTGGTGAAGGCGGCGACCAGCGGATGCTCAGTGACAGTGCGGATCAATCGGTACAGGCCGTGTTCCGGCGTCGGACCGGGCTGCAGCGGATCGGCCTGCCATTCGCCGGCATCGGCGCCGTGGCAGGAGGCGAAGCGGGCCTCCTGCCACGGCTTCTTCAGGCGGGCGAAGGCGAGCTGCAGTGTCGACGGCGCGGGCAGTACCGCGACCCGCGTGGCGTCGAGCTTGCCGATCAGGAAGCCGGCGATCCCGTGGCACAAAGGGTCGCCGGTGGCGAGCACCACGGCGTGGCCGCCCTGCCCGGCGACCTCCTCGATCCAGCCCGGCACACGGCTCAGCGCGCCGTCCATGTTCAGCAGGCGGGCGGCCGGCGCATGTGGCGCGATCAGTTCCAGCGTGCGTTCGGCGCCGATGACGCAGGCAGCGGTGTCGATGCGCTGGCGAGCCGTGGCGCCAAGGCCGTCCCAGCCGTCGTCGAGGACGCCGACGATGCTGCAGACAGGAGCGGTAGGTTCAGGCATGCGTGGGCTCCGTCAGGTCGGCCTCGTTCACGGTCACGATCGGCACGCCCTCGAAGTTGCAGGCCAGCACCGTGAGCCGGTGCGGGCCGGGGTAGCGCTGGCGCAGGCTGCGAATGGCGCGCGCGGCCAGCGCGCGGTGGAAGGCCGCGGCCAGGCCGAGTCCGGCCAGGCGTTCGGCGGCGAAGCGGGCGGTCTCGGCTGCGCGGATCTCGGCCACGAGATCGGGCGGCGCACCGACCTCGGCGGCGGCGGCGGCGATCAGCTCGCGGTCCACTTCCTCGCGCCAGGCGTGCGTGACCGACAGGCCCTGGGCGATCTTGGTGAGCTTGCCGACCATCGCGCCGACGATGATGTGCTGCATGCCCTGTTTGACCGCGGTGGTGAAGGCGGCCTTGACGAAGTCGCCCATCTGCACGAAGCAGGCTTCGTCCAGTTGCGGAAATTCGCGCATCGCACATTTCTCGGTGCGGCCGCCGGTGGTGAACACGACGCTGGTCTGGCCCTGGTTGGCGGCGACATCGATGGCCTGGATCACGCTGGCGCGGAAGGCGGCGGTCGAATACGGGCGGACGATGCCGGTGGTGCCGAGGATGCTGATGCCGCCGAGGATGCCGAGGCGGGCGTTGAGGGTCTTCTTCGCCATCTCCTCGCCGCCCGGTACCGAGATGGTCACCTCCAGGCTGTCGCCGGCCTCGAGGATGGGGGCGCCTGCCGCGCGTACGTTGTCGACGATGTTTCGCCTTGGTACCGGGTTGATCGCGGGGCCCCCAACGTCCAGCCCAAGGCCGGGCCTGGTGACGACGCCTACGCCGGGGCCGCCCTTCAGGATCACTGAACCTCCTCCGCCGGGGATGCGGCACACGTCGGCGGTGAGATGGGCGCCATGGGTGGCGTCCGGGTCGTCGCCGGCGTCCTTGACCGACACCGCACGGGCATGATCGCCGTCGACATGGCCGTCGGTGACTGCAAAGCGCACGCGCATCATGTTGGGCAGGACGCACTCCACCGCGTCCGGCACCTCGCCCTGCACCAGGCCGAGTGTGGCCGCGGCGGCGGCGGCGGCCGAGTTGGCGCCGGTCGAGAAGCCGGTGCGGTTGCCGCGGTCACGCTTGGCATCGCCCTTGCGCACCTTATCCGGCAATGCGTGTCCTGCCGCCATGGCCGGTTCTCAGCCCTGCAGGGCCTGCAACTGGCGGGCCTCGGCCAGCCCCAAGAGGGCGTGGATTGCCGCCACTACCAGGGTCGAGCCTCCCTTGCGGCCACGGATGACGATCCAGGGCACTTCGTCGAGCTCTGCCATCAGGTCCTTGGATTCGGCCGCCGACACGAAGCCGACCGGCATGCCGACGACAAGGGCCGGGCGCACGCCTTCGTCGCGGATCAGCCGCACCAGCTCGATCAGCGCTGTGGGTGCGTTGCCGATGCCGACGATGGCGCCGTCGAGCAGGCCGAGGCGGTGGGCCTTGCGCATCGCCTGTACCGCGCGCGTGGTGTCCTCGGCGCGGGCGCGTTCGATGACGTCGGTGTCGGAGATGAACTGATGGGTGCGCATGCCGAAGTGCGCGAGACGAGAGGCCGACAGGCCGACGCAGATCATCTCGACGTCGGCGACGATCTGCGTGCCGCCACCGAGGATGGCGGCCAGGCCGGCTTCCACTGCGTCCGTGTGGAAAGCGGTGAGGCCGTTGAAGTCGAAGTCGGCGTTGGCGTGGATCATGCGGCGCACGACCGGCCACTCCCCGGCGCCGTAGGCGTGGGCGCCGACCTCCGCGTCGATGATGGCGAAGGAGTCGTGCTCGATCGCGCGGCCGGCGGCGGTGAGCTGTTCGGTGACGGTGTTGGTGTTCATCGCGGCGCCGGCCTCAGGCGTGAGCATGTTCATGGGCGTGGCCATGGACGGAACCGTGGTGATGGCCATGGTCGTGGTCCGTGTGATGGACGTGTGTATGGCTGTGGTCATGCAGATGCTCGGCCTCGGCGGCAAGGCGGTACTTGCAGCCGTCGCACTCCAGCAGCGCGCCCTCGGGCAGTTCCTGGCCGCCGACCTTGGCGTCGAGCAGATCGAAGATGCCCTTGTCGAAACCGAAGTGCGTGCCGAGGGCGAAGGCGATCTGCGGGTACTGGCGCTGCAGGCGTGCGACCTGGGCCTTGATGCGCTCCATCAGCACCCCGGTGAAGAGGTACACCGGCACGACGCAGATCTGCGTCATGCCCAGCCGCGCCTGGCGCTGGACGACGGTTTCGAGCCGCGGCCAGGTGACGCCGGTGAAGGCGAGGTCGACCAGCTCGTGGTCGCCGTCCTCGAACAGCCAGCGCGCCATCTTGGCCAGCTCGCCGTTGGCGCCCGCGTCCGACGAGCCGCGGCCGAGCAGCACCACGCCGGTGGTGCGCGGGTCGGGCATGTCGAGCTGCTTCAGCAGGCGGTCGAGCTGGCCCTTGAGCACGGTGAAGATCTCGCGCCCCATGCCGAGGTGGCGGGCGCAGGCGAAGGCGACGCCGGGGTGGCGCTGGCGCGCGCGCTCGATGGCGGCCGGCAGCTCCATCTTGACGTGGCCGGCGGCGTTGAGGATGAA
>NZ_JAQVGQ010000170.1 GCF_028696615.1 Immundisolibacter sp.
GTTGGGGCTGACCGCGTCGCCGTCGGACACGCGCCAGTCGATCCGCAGCGCGGGGTCGAGCTGCCGGAACACGGCATCGAACCAGTCGCGCCCGCAGATCACCGCCGCTTCGCGGCAGACGACGCGCGCCGTGGCCTGCGCATCCGCCGGGATCAGGCCGGCGGTGAGGTCGCCGGTGCCGACGTCTTCGGCAAGCGCCGCGCGGACCTGCGCGTCGATGGTGGCGAGGGTGTGAGCGTCTGGGTGCATGGGCGCTGTCGACGGGCGTGGGTGGCGGGGCGTCGGTCCATTATCGCCGTCCAGAACCACAAAGGGGCCGCCGCGACGCAGCGGGCGCGGCGGGCCCTGATCCCGAACGGCTGCCTGGGTCAGTCGTCGTCGCGCATCGGTCGTACGCCGCCTGTCACCGCCTGCACCAGCCTGAAGAACACGTCGGTGTTGTCGATCACGCCGCCGAACAGGCTGGCGCCGCGCCCGTCGGCCGACAGCGGGACGTCGGTGGCGGTGTGCACGGCGGTGATGCCGCGAAGCTGGCCGGTGATGAGGTAGCCGCCGGCCTGGTCGCGCAGCGGGCGGCCGAGCGACGCCACCTGGCCGTCGATGGCGTTGATCGCCGGGTAACCCGACAGCGGCGCCTGGCCGTCGAACGGCTGCTGCGTGTCGTGCACCGGCCGGGCGTTGCTGCGCCAGTCCTCGTAGCGGTCGGCGTTGGCGCCGTAGCCGATCAGCATCTTGTGGTCGACGTCGGTGGTGGCGGGGTAGCCGTCCGCCTCGATGGTGTAGCGCGGGAAGCCGGCCGCCTCGTACTGGCCGACGACCTGTTGCAGTTCGGGGCCGGTCTTGCTTTGCAGCACCGCGTCGGTGACCGTGGAGGCGCCGATGATGGCGGCGCCGGCGCACTCGTGATCGGCCGTGACGATGACCAGCGTGCCCGGGTGCGTGTTGGCGAAGTCCTGCGCCACCTTGACGGCACGGTCGAGCTCGATGGTGTCCAGGATCCACCGTTCGGCGTCCATGTTGTGGGCCTGTTTGTCGATGGAGGCGGCTTCTGCCATCAGGATGAAGCCGTGCGGGCTGTTGGCGTCGAGCACCTTGAGCGCCTTGGCGGTCATCTCGTCCAGCATCGGCTGGTCGGGGAAGCCGACGTCCTGCACCACCGTGCTGGTGCCGCGCCGGCCGCCGATCTTGTCGAGCGCCACGTTCATGTTGGAGTAACTGAACAGGCCCAGCAGTTTGCCGCCGCCGGCGCCATCCATCTCGGTCTTGTTGGCGGCGTAGGCCCAGCCGGCGGCGGTGAAGTCGGCGATCAGATCGCGGTCCGGGTCTTTGGCGCCGGCCGGCACGCCCCAGCCGGCGGCCAGGTCCGCCGGCAGCACGTAATCGCTGCTCGCGCTGCGCGCCGAGCCCGGCGTGCCGGCCGGCAGGAACCACTTGCGCCCGCCGCCCATCAGCACGATCAGACCGCTCTGGTCGGCCTGGTCGAGGTACTGGTCGACGATACCGGTGCCGGCGCCGCGATTGGACGTGTGCACGGCGTTCGCCGCCGGCGTCGCGTCGAACACATCGGCGGTGGTCAGGATGCCGAGCTGTGTGCCCTGCGTGCGGTGCAGGTATTCGGACAGGTACTCCACGCGCGGGTTGTCGAAGGCGTCGGTGGTGTCGTCCGGAAACACGCCTTCCTGGTTGTTGGCCTGTTTGTTGCCATTGACGTAGCTGGCCATGCCGGGCGACGAGTCGGTCACGATCGAGTTCAGCGACGCCGTCTTGACCAGCGCCGTGTTCGGGAAGGTGTCCATCGCCAGCGGGCTTCGGGCTTTGCCCTGCGTGTAGCCGCTCAGCATGACGCGGGCGGCGGTGCGGTGTGTCGCCCCCATGCCGTCGCCGACCATGATGATGACGTTCTTGACCTTGCGCCCGCCCGGCAGGATGGGTTCGACGCGGAAGTTGCCGGTCGCGCTCACGGTGTCGCCGTTGGCCTGCGTGGCCACCACCTTCAGCGTGTGCATGCCCGGTCGCAGCGTGCTGTAGGCGCGCCGCGACGCCACTGCCGACGCCGGCGCCAGCCCGCTGACAAGACCGGTCGTGGTCAGCGTCGGCTGGCCGCGCACCGGCACGCCGTCCACGGTGAACTTGACCGCCGTGACCGGCGAGCCGTCGCTCGGCTGGATGGTCGCCTGCAGATCGAAGCGCTGGCCGGGCGCGAAGCTGGCGATCACCGGCTGCGCCTGGCCGCTGCGGAACAGCTCGCTCGGCGGCGTCAGGCGCGTGACCTGGCCGGCGGCGAGCGCATCGCCGGCCGACAGTGCGGCGGTGACGGCCAGCGCCAGTGCAGTCAGCATCGCTGCGCGAGAAAAAGAAAAGGATGTCGTCGCCATGCCGTTGCCTGCTCAGGTGTGACGGCGCACACCATAGTCGCCTGCGGTTGCAGTTTTGTGGTCACCCCGCAAGAAACGTGTTTCGGTGGCGCCGTCCGATGCGGGTCTGGATTGAACCGCTCCGGCGTTCTCGCAGGTCCCCGGTGACCCGGAACTGATTCCAATCAGCGGAATCGGCGGCAACGCTTGAACGCCCGGCGTTTGTCCCCCACCTTGTCCGCAACGGGCGCATTGACCGCGCCGGACCGGAGACAAATCGATGCGAATGGACAAACTGACGACGCAGTTTCAGAAGGCGCTGGCCGACGCGCAAAGCCTGGCCGTGGGCCGGGACCACCAGTTCCTGGAACCGCTGCACGTGCTGGCCGCCATGCTGGCGCAGGATGGCGCCGGGGTCGGCACGCTGCTGGCGCACGCCGGCGTGGCGGTGGATCGCCTGCGCGCGGAGCTCGGCAAGGCGCTCGAACGCCTGCCGCAGGTGCAGGGCGTGGGCGGCGACGTGCAGCCCTCGCAGGCGCTGATGCGGGCGCTGAATCTGGCCGACAAGTACGCCCAGCAGCGTGGTGATCAGTTCATCGCCAGCGAGATGTTCGTGCTGGCGGCGCTCGAGGACACCGGCGAGACCGGCCGCATCCTGAAGGCCGCCGGCGCCACGCGCGACAAGATCGAAAAAGCCATCGACGCCGTGCGCGGTGGCGAGAAAGTCACCTCCGAAAACGCCGAGGAAGCCCGCGGCGCGCTCGACAAATACACCATCGATCTGACCGAACGCGCCCGTCAGGGCAAGCTTGATCCGGTGATCGGCCGCGACGAGGAAATCCGCCGCGTGATCCAGGTGCTGTCCCGGCGCACCAAGAACAACCCGGTGCTGATCGGCGAACCGGGTGTCGGTAAGACCGCCATCGTGGAGGGCCTTGCCCAGCGCATCGTCAACGGCGAGGTGCCCGAGACGCTCAAGAACAAGCGCGTGCTCGCGCTCGACATGGGCGCGCTGATCGCCGGCGCCAAGTACCGCGGCGAGTTCGAGGAGCGCCTCAAAGCCGTGCTGAACGAGCTGGCCAAGCAGGAAGGCCAGATCATCCTGTTCATCGACGAGATTCACACCATCGTCGGTGCCGGCAAGGCCGAGGGCGCCATGGACGCCGGCAACATGCTCAAGCCCGCATTGGCGCGTGGCGAGCTGCACTGCATCGGCGCCACCACGCTCGACGAATACCGCCAGCACATCGAGAAGGACGCCGCGCTCGAACGGCGCTTCCAGCAGGTGTTCGTGGATGAGCCGAGCGTGGAGGACACCATCGCCATCCTGCGCGGCCTCAAAGAGCGCTACGAGGTGCACCACGGCGTCGAGATCACCGACCCCGCCATCGTCGCTGCGGCCACGCTGTCACACCGCTACATTTCCGGGCGCAAGCTGCCGGACAAGGCCATCGACCTCATCGACGAGGCCGCCAGCCGCATCCGCATGGAGATCGACTCCAAGCCCGAGGCCATGGACCGCTTGGAGCGGCGCCTGATCCAGCTGAAGATGGAACACCTGGCGCTCGAGAAGGAACAGGACGAGGCCTCGCGCAAGCGCTTGGCGGCGATCGACGAGGAAATCGCCCGCCTGCAGCGCGAATACGCGGACCTGGAGGAAATCTGGCGCGCCGAGAAGGCGGCCGTGGGCGGTGCCCAATCCATCAAGGAAGAGCTCGATCGCCTGAATCAGGAATTCGAGGCGGCGCGCCGCGCCGGCGACCTCGAACGCGCGGCCGAGATCCAGTACGGCCGCATCCCGGAGCTCAAGCGTCGCCTGGAGGCGGCCGCCACCGCCGAGCAGGGCCCGCGCAAGCTGCTGCGCAGCCAGGTCACCGAGCAGGAGATCGCCGAGGTCATCTCGCGCTGGACCGGCATCCCGGTCGCCAAGATGCTCGAGTCCGAGCGCGAAAAACTGTTGCACATCGAAGACGCCCTGCACCAGCGCGTGGTCGGTCAGGACGAGGCGGTGCGCGCGGTGGCCGACGCCATCCGCCGCTCGCGCGCCGGGCTCATGGCGCACGAGCGGCCGATCGGCTCGTTCCTGTTCCTGGGGCCGACCGGTGTCGGCAAGACCGAGCTGTGCAAGGCGCTGGCCGAGTTCCTGTTCGATTCCGAGCAGGCCATGGTGCGCATCGACATGTCCGAGTACATGGAACAGCACTCGGTGGCGCGCCTGATCGGCGCCCCGCCGGGCTACGTCGGCTACGAGGAAGGCGGCCAGCTCACCGAGCGCGTGCGCCGGCGCCCGTACTGCGTGATCCTGCTCGACGAGATCGAAAAGGCGCACCGCGACGTGTTCAACGTGCTGCTGCAGGTGCTGGACGACGGCCGGCTGACCGACGGTCACGGTCGCACGGTGGATTTCCGCAACACCATCATCGTGATGACCTCGAACCTGGGTTCGGATCGCATCCAGGAGATGGCCGGCCAGCCGTACGAAGCCATCAAAGCGGCGGTGCTGGACGTGCTGCGTCACCAGTTCCGGCCGGAGTTCCTGAACCGCATCGACGAGACGGTGGTGTTCCATCCGCTCGGCCGCGAGCACCTGCGGCGCATCGTCGACATCCAGGTGGCCGGCCTGCGCCAGCGCTTGGCCGAGCGCGACATACGCATCGAGTTCGACGAGGCGGCGCTCGACTGGCTGGCCCGGGTCGGTTTCGATCCGGTGTACGGTGCCCGGCCGCTGAAGCGCGCCATCCAGCAGTACGTCGAAAACGTGCTGGCGCGCGACATCCTGGCTGGCAAGATCGCCGACGGCGACAGCATCCGGGTGTCGGTGGGCGACGATGGGCTGAAATTCGAGAAAATCGTCGCGGCGGCGGCCTGACCGCCTAGTCTGTTAACCTGCCGGCCCCGCCGTCCTGGTGGGGCCGTGCTGCCCGGGATTGGCGGCACGGCCTGTCCCGACTCATCATCGAGGAACGTACACATGAGCAAAAAGCCTTTCATCATCCTGTCGGTTCTGGCTGGCCTGACGCTGGCCGGCTGCGGCGAGAAGGGGCCGGCCGAGCAGGCGGGCGAGAAGGTCGATCAGGCCGTCGAGCAGACCAAGGACGCGGCCAAGGAAGCCGGTGAGAAGGCCAAGGAAGCCGCTGAGGAGGCCAAGGAAGCCGTCGACGAAGCGGCCCAGAAGACCGAACAGGCGGTCGACAAGGCGGTCGAGGAGAAGCAGGAGTCCGGCGAGGAGAAGCCGGACTCGGCACAGTAAGCCGGCTGCACCCGGTGGCGGCTGGCCGGCGCCGGGTGCGTCTTGCAGAAGGCAGATTCGGGGAAGCGCCGGATTTTTGCGGCGCTCTCCTTGCAGGGTGGAATGCCCCGCCGCGACCCGCGGCACAGGCGGCCGATTCTCGCCGCGACGGTCTGAAAAATTCCACGCACGGACCGTTTGGCATTTTTCAAGGCGCCGTCGACGCGCCGGCGGGCGACGCGCTGTGTCAGCCTGGCGCCCCGCGTTG
>NZ_JAQVGQ010000171.1 GCF_028696615.1 Immundisolibacter sp.
CCGACCGCCGCTTCGGCCGCTGGCGCCTGGGCACCAGCCTGTACGGCGAGGGCAAGCGCTACGACGATCTGGCCAACCGCCACCGGTTGGGCGGCTACGTGACCGTGGACCTGCGCCTGGCCTACGCGCTCACGCGCGACTGGACGCTGGAGGGCAAGCTCGCCAACGCCCTCGACAAGGGCTACCAGACCGCGCGGCTGTTCGAGCAGGACGGGCGCAACGGCATGCTGACCGTGCGCTACACGCCGGCCAGTGCAGCGCACTGAGGCTGTGACGAACGGTCCAGGCCAAGCCAGGGATGGCTTGCGCGCCGATCGAGCGCGTCAAATGCTCGATCGGCGCAGGCCGTCGCGGACAGGCGCCACGACGGCCGAGTTGAAAAAAGAGCAGGAAGCCCTTTTTCAACGACCTGCCAGGCACCTCATAATCGGCCGCCCGCCGTGCGGCGGCCGCCTGTTCCAATCCCGACGGAGAACCACCCGATGAACAAATTGCCCCTGTCGCGCCCGCTGCCGGTCGGCCTTGCGCTCGCCGCGCTGATGCTGCTGACGCGCAGCCACCACTTCGCCAGCGCCGTGCACCTGCCGGATGCCTCCTGGGCGGCGTTCTTCCTGGCCGGCACGCTGCTGCCCGGCTGGCGGCCGCTGGCGGCGCTGCTGGGTCTCGCTGGCGCGGTGGATTACGTCGCCATCACCTTCGGCGGCGTGAGCGCGTTTTGCGTGAGCCCGGCCTACGTGGCGCTGATCCCGGCTTATGGCGCGCTGTATGCCGCCGGCCGCTGGTATGCCCGTGGCCACCAGGCGACGCTGACCAGCCTGCCGCGCTTTGTCGCCGCAGCGCTGGTCGGCACCACGGCCTGCGAGCTACTGTCGAGCGGCGCGTTTTTCTTTTTCTCCGGCCGCTTTGCCGAGCCGACGCTGGCCGAGTTCGGCGCGCGTCTTGCGCGTTACTTCCCGCTGGCGCTGGAAGGCATGGCGCTGTACCTGACCGCCGCGGTGATCGTCTATGCGGCGTTCGTGGCACTCGCCAACCGCCGCGCCGGCCACGCCCACGGATGACCGACGACCGCGCCCTGCGCCACCGCTCGCGCATGGCCCGGCGCAAGGCGCGGGTCGATGCGGCGATTGCCGCCGCCGATCAGGACCGCGGCCTGCTGCTGGTGCTGACCGGCCCCGGCAAGGGCAAGTCGAGCTCGGCCTTCGGCATGGTGGCGCGGGCGCTCGGGCACGGGCTTGCCGTACAGGTGGTGCAGTTCATCAAGGGCCGCAGCGACACCGGCGAGGAGGCGTTCTTTCGCCGCCAGCCGGGCGTCGCCTGGCAGGTGTGCGGCGAGGGCTTCACCTGGGAGACGCAGGACCGCGCCCGCGACATCGCCGCCGCCGAGGCCGGCTGGGCGCACGCCGCCCGGGCACTGGCCGATCCGGCGGTCGATGTCGTGGTACTGGACGAAATCACCTACCTGTTCAACTACGGCTATCTCGATCTCGACCGGGCGCTCGAGGCAATCGCCGCCCGCCCGCGCATGCAGCACGTCATCGTCACCGGCCGGGCGGCACCACGGGCGCTCGTCGAGGCCGCCGACACGGTGAGCGACATCGGCGACCTCAAGCACGCGTTTCGGGCCGGGGTGCGCGCCCAGCCGGGTATCGACTGGTGAATCACCCCTGCCCCGCCCTGCTGGTGGCGGCCACCGCTTCCGGCCAGGGCAAGACCACCGTCACCGCAGCGCTGGCCCGCCGGCACCGGGATGCCGGGCGGCGGGTGCGGGTGTTCAAGTGCGGGCCGGATTTTCTGGACCCGCAGATTCTCGAGGTCGCCAGCGGCGCGCCGGTCCAGAATCTCGATCTGTGGATGTGCGGCGCGGACGACGGCGCCGGGCGCCTGCACGCCGCCGCGCAACAGGCGGACCTGATCCTGGTCGAGGGCGTGATGGGGCTTTACGACGGCACGCCGTCGAGTGCCGACATCGCGCTTGCCTTCGATCTGCCGGTGCTGGCGGTGATCGACGCCGGCGCCATGGCGCAGACGTTCGGCGCGCTGGCACTGGGTCTGGCCACCTACCGGCCGGGCCTTAAGCTCACCGGCGTACTCGCCAACGGCGTCGGCAGCGCCCACCACGCCGGGCTGCTCGAGGCGAGCCTGCCGGACGGCATGGCCTGGTACGGGGCGCTGGCGCGCGAATCTGCGGCGAGCCTGCCGCAGCGGCATCTGGGTCTCACGCAGGCGGCCGAGATCGCGGATCTGGACGCGCGACTCGCCCGGCTCGCGGCGGCGCTGCCGGCGGCCGCCGACACGCTGCCACCGGCGGTGGCGTTCACCGCCCCGCACGCCGCGCCTGTGCCGCGCCTGCTCGATGGCGCGCGCATCGCCGTGGCGCGCGATGCGGCGTTTGGCTTCATCTATCCCGCCAACCTCGACACGCTCGCGGCGCTGGGGGCGGAGGTCAGGTTCTTCTCGCCGCTCGCCGGCGAGCCGGTACCCGAGGCGGACGCGCTGTGGCTGCCGGGCGGCTATCCCGAGCTGCACGCGGCGCAGCTCACGCAACGGCAGGCGTTTTTCGACTCCCTGCGCGCCCACCACGCCGCCGGGCGGCCCATCCTCGCCGAGTGCGGCGGCATGCTGGTGCTGTTCGACACGCTGACCGACGCCAGCGGCGCCGCGCAGCGCATGGCCGGTCTGCTGCCGGGCCACGCCGTGATGCAAACGCGCCTGGCCGCGCTCGGCGGGCAGGCACTGGCGCTGCCGCAAGGCGATCTGCGCGGGCACACATTTCACTACTCGCGCCTGGACACGCCGCTCACGCCGGCGCTTTATGCCAGCACGCCGGACGGGCGGCCCGGCGAGGCCGTGTACCGGGCCGGGCGCCTCACCGCCAGCTACGTGCACGCCTACTTTCCGAGCCATCCGGCCGCCGTGGCGGCGCTGCTGGCGCCATGAGCGAGCTGGTTTTCGACCCGGCCGCGCGCGAGGCCGTTTACCGCGCCATCCACGCCCGGCGCGACGTGCGGCACTTCGTGCCGGGCGCGGTGGACGAGGCGGTGCTCCGGCGCCTGCTCGAAGCCGCTCACGCGGCGCCGAGCGTCGGCCTCATGCAGCCCTGGCGCTTCATCCGCGTGCGCGACGCCGCCCGCCGCGCGGCGATTGCCGAGCTCGTCGAGCACGAGCGGCAGGCCACCGCGCAGGCGCTTGGCCCGCGCGGGGCGGAATTTCTGGCGCTCAAGGTGGAAGGCGTGCGCGAGTGCGCCGAGCTGCTGGTGGTGGCCTTGGCGCCGGACGACGGCACGCTGTTCGGCCGGCGCACGCTGCCGCGCGAGATGGCGCTGGCGTCCGCCGCCTGCGCCATCCAGAACCTGTGGCTGGCGGCGCGGGCGGAGAATCTCGGCCTTGGCTGGGTGTCGCTGTTCGAGCCGGGCGCGCTCGCCGAATTGCTCGAACTGCCGCACGGCGCGCTGCCCATCGCCATCCTGTGCCTGGGCCCGGTGGCGGCGTTCTACGAACGCCCGCTGCTGGAACTTGCCGGCTGGCGGCAGGCGCGGCCGCTCGCCGAGCTGCTGCACGACGAGCGGTGGCCCGCGCCGTGACCTGCCGCCTGCCCCGGCGCATCGTGTGCCTCACCGAGGAGACCTGCGAGACGCTGTACCTGCTCGGCGAGCAGGACCGCATCGTCGGCATCAGCGGCTTTACCGTGCGTCCGGCCCGGGCGCGGCGCGAGAAGCCCAAGGTGGCCGCCTTCACCAGCGCCAGGATCGACAAGATCCTCGCGCTCGAACCCGATCTGGTGCTCGGTTTCAGCGATCTGCAGGCCGACATCGCCGCCGCGCTCATCCGCGCGGGCCTTGCCGTGCACGTGTTCAACCAGCGCACGCTGGCCGGCATCCTCGCCATGATCGAGACGGTGGGCGCGCTCGTTGGCGCGCCGGACCGAGCCGCCGCCTTGGTCGCGGAACTCGAAGCCGGCATGGGGGCCGTCGCGCAGGCCGCCGCCCGGCTGCCGCGCCGGCCATGCGTGTACTTCGAGGAATGGGACGCGCCGCTGATCAGCGGCATCGGCTGGGTGTCGGAGCTGATCACGCTCGCCGGCGGCGAGGACTGCTTTCCCGAACTCGCCGGCCGCGCCGCCGCGCGCGAGCGGGTGATCGCCGACCCGGCCGAGGTGGTGCGCCGGGCGCCCGAGCTCATCATCGGCTCGTGGTGCGGCAAGCGCTTTCGGCCGGACAGCCTGGCCGCCCGGCCGGGCTGGGATGCCATCCCGGCCGTGCGCCGCGGGCAGGTGTTCGAGATCAAATCCTGCGACATCCTGCAGCCGGGGCCGGCGGCACTGACCGATGGGCTCAAGCAACTGCACGCGCGCATCGCCGCCTGCGCGGCGCTTGGCCCATGAAACGCTGGCTGGCGATCGCGCTCGCCTGGCACCACTGGCCACTGCGGCCGGTGGCGTTTCCATGAGCACGCTGCTGCTGCGCGCCGCCACGGCGGCGCTCGGCGTGGCGCTCGACCGGCTGTGCGGTGAGGTGCCGCGCGCACATCCGCTGATCGGCTTCGGGCGGCTCGCCGGGGGCCTGGAAGCCGCGCTCAACCGGCCATCAAGCGGCGACCTGCCACGCCGTCTCATGGGCATCGGCGCGCTGCTGGCGCTCATCGGGCTGCCGACGCTGCTGCTCGCGGCCGTGCCACGCCATCCGCTGTTCGACGCGCTGGTGCTGTATTTCACGCTCGGCTGGCGCAGCCTCGGCGAACACGCCGCCGCCGTGCAGGCACCGCTCATGGCCGGCGATCTGCCCGCCGCGCGCGCGGCGGTCTCGCGCATGGTGAGCCGCGACTGTGCGGCGCTCGACGAGGCCGCAGTCGCCGCCGCCGCGGTCGAGTCGGTGCTCGAGAACGGCAACGACGCCGTGTTCGGCGCGCTGTTCTGGTTTGCCGTCCTGGGGGCGCCCGGGGCGCTCGCCTACCGCCTCGCCAATACGCTGGATGCGATGTGGGGCTACCGGAATGAGCGCTTTTTGCACTTCGGCTGGGCGGCGGCGCGACTCGATGACCTGCTGAACCTGGCCCCGGCGCGAGCGACGGCGCTCGCCTATGCGCTGTGCGGCGACGCGCGCCGCGCGCTCGCCTGCTGGCGCACGCAGGCCGGCGCCTGGAAGAGCCCCAACGCCGGACCTGTGATGGCCGCCGGCGCCGGCGCGCTTCGCGTGCGGCTCGGCGGCCCGGCGCGCTACCACGGCGCCGTCGAGAACCGCCCGCTGCTCGGCGCAGGCCAGCCGGCCACGGCGGCGGACATCGGCCGGGCGCGGGCGCTGGTCGGGCGCTCGCTCGCGCTGTGGCTGGCCGTGCTGCTCGCGCTCGGCCTGCTCGCACCATGAGCGCCTTGCCCCACGGCGGCGGCCTGCTCGCCGCCGCCCGCCGCTACGGCATTGCGCCCGGCGACTGGCTGGACCTGTCGACCGGCATCAACCCGCGCGGCTACCGCCTGCCGGGCGTGCCGGCGGCGGTCTGGCAGCGCCTGCCGCAGGACGACGACGGCCTCGTCGACGCCGCCGCCGCTTACTTCGGCTGCGAAACCCTGCTGCCGGTGGCGGGCTCGCAGGCCGCCATCCAGGCCCTGCCACGCCTGCGTGCACCCAGCCGCGTGGCGCTGCTCGCACCGATGTATGCCGAGCACGCCCACGCCTGGCGGCAAGCCGGTCACGCCGTGCGCGAGCTGCAGGCCGCGGCTTTACTCGATACACGCGACGCCGACGTCGTCGTGCTCGCCAGCCCCAACAACCCGACCGGCGCGCGCTTTGCGCCGCAGGAGCTGCTGGCGCTGCACGCGCGCCTGCCGCCGGGCGGCTGGCTGGTGGTCGACGAAGCC
>NZ_JAQVGQ010000172.1 GCF_028696615.1 Immundisolibacter sp.
ATGTCCACGTTCGATCAGTTCCGGCATCTGCCGGTAGAAGAACGTCAGCAGCAGCGTGCAAATGTGCGCACCGTCCACGTCCGCATCGGTCATGATGATGATGCGGTGATAGCGCAATTTGTCGGGGTTGTATTCTTCCCGACCAATGCCACAGCCCAGCGCGGTGATCAAAGTTCCCACCTCGGCGGAGGCGAGCATCTTGTCGAAGCGCGCTTTTTCGACGTTGAGGATCTTGCCCTTCAGCGGCAGGATGGCCTGCGTGCGCCGATCGCGCGCCTGTTTTGCCGAACCACCCGCCGAGTCGCCCTCGACCAGGTACAGCTCGCACTGGCTCGGGTCTTTTTCCTGACAGTCGGCAAGCTTGCCCGGCAGGCCGGCGATATCCAACACACCCTTGCGGCGAGTCATCTCGCGCGCCCGTCGCGCCGCCTCGCGAGCCCGGGCGGCGTCGATGATCTTCGACACGATCGCGCGCGCCTCGGCCGGATGTTCCAGTAAGAACTCGGTGAACTTCTCGCTGATGGCGGCTTCGACGACGCCCTTGACCTCCGACGAAACCAGTTTGTCCTTGGTTTGCGACGAGAATTTGGGGTCGGGAACCTTCACCGACAGCACACAGGTCATGCCCTCGCGGATGTCCTCGCCGGAGGTCTCGACCTTGGCCTTTTTGGCCAGACCTTCCTTTTCAATGTACTGATTCAGTGTGCGCGTCAAGCCGGCGCGAAAGCCCGCCAGATGGGTGCCGCCGTCGCGCTGGGGAATATTGTTGGTGAAGCAGAACGTGGTCTCCTGATAGGAGTCGTTCCACTGAATGGCAACCTCCACACCGATTTCTCCGCGCTGCTCGGAAAAATGGAACACGGTGGGATGCAGCGGCGTTTTGTTGCGATTCAAGTGCTCGACGAACGAACGGATGCCGCCTACGTATTCAAAGACCTCGTGGCGATCATCACGCTCGTCGAAGAGCTCGATGCGCACCCCTGAATTCAGGAACGACAGCTCGCGCAGACGCTTGGCCAGCACGTCGTAGTGGAATTCGACGTCGCTGAATACCTGCGGGCTCGGTCGGAAATAAACCCGTGTACCGGTGCTGTCAGCCGTTCCGACAACCGCCAGCGGTGCCTGCGGCACGCCATCCCGATATTCCTGCTCGTACACCTTGCCGTCGCGGCGAATCGTGAGTTTCAGGTACTCCGACAAGGCGTTGACGACCGAGACACCAACGCCGTGCAGTCCTCCGGATATCTTGTATGAGTTGTCATCGAATTTGCCGCCGGCGTGCAAGGTGGTCATGATCACCTCCGCCGCCGAACAACCCTCTTCGGCGTGAATATCAACCGGAATGCCGCGCCCGTCGTCCTCGACACTGACACCGCCATCAGCGTGAATGGTCACCTTGATGTGGTGGCAGTAGCCAGCCAGCGCCTCGTCGATGGCGTTGTCGACCACCTCGAACACCATGTGATGCAGGCCGCTACCATCATCGGTGTCACCGATATACATGCCAGGACGCTTACGAACCGCATCGAGACCCTTTAGAACCTTGATACTCGAGGAGTCATAGACTTTTGCGTCGGTCATGTGATTCTCAAAAAGATACCGGGGTCACGGCGCCGTGTTCCACGTGAAACACGGCGCCGGAAACACCGAGCCCACCCGCTCGGGTGGGAGAAGTGACGAATCGCTGCAGCCGGTGGTCGCTCAACAGCCGCAGCACAGCCTGGAGGTGCCGCTCATCCAGCTCGGCTGCGAGATCGTCGAAGAAAACGATCGGCTCAGCCTGCGGAAAACACGCCAGCAACTGCTCGAGTTGCGCCAGGCGAACGACCAAATAGACCAGTTTGGCCTGTCCCGCCGACAGAACGTCAAAACCGAATCGCCCATCGACGCGAGCAACGAGATTCGCGCGATGAGGGCCGCCCATAGTGTAGCCGACGGCTCGATCCCTGTCCCGGCTACTCGCCCAGTACTCTGTGAGCGGCTCGCCGTCACGCCAACCACGCTGCAGGGTGATGGTGATGGAGAAGCCGAGACCGAGCCGGTGAACGGTATCCTCCACCTGCTGCTGAAGGCGCGCCACGTAGTCGAGCCTGGCTACGGTCAACGCCTCACCGGCCTGCGCCAACAAGCCGAGCCATGGCGCATCGACTTGGCGGGCTCGCAAGGCAGCGTTTCGCTGGGCTAATGACTGGTAGTAGCGTGACCAGGCCGAATGGAACCCAGGTTCCACGTGAAACAGCCCCCAATCGAGCACCGCCCGTCGCTCGCCGCGACTGCTTCTGAAGCGCGCCAGCCCGTCTTGCGACAATGCCAGCACCGGGACGTTGCGCGCCAACTCGGACGCGCTGCGCAACGGCCGCTGGTCTAGAAAAATGCGGGTAGCGCCGGCCTGCCGTTGCAGACGCACATGGTGTAGCTGTCCCCCCTCATGCCGGAACCAGGCGCCCACGCTCAGCCCTTTACAACCCTGCCGAATCATCGCGTCGGTATCGCGGGTCCGAAACGACCGACCCACAGCCGCCAGATGGATGGCCTCGAGCAATGAGGACTTACCTCCCCCATTGGGGCCCACCAGCACATTCAAACCATCGGCGGGATGCCAGTCGATCGCCTGGAGATTGCGCACATCGCGAACGATGAGTCGCGTAAGCCGCATCGGCTTCCACTAAAGCCGCATTGGCATGACGACGTAGCGGCTGGAGCCACCCGACGGCTCGGTCATCAGACAACTGGCGCCAGCATCAGACAGGTGCAGGCGTACCGCATCGCTTTTCAACGCGTTAAGCACATCGATGAGGTAACTGACGTTGAAACCGATCTCGAGCGGCGCACCGTGGTAGTCGACCTCGAGCTCCTCCTCCGCCTCTTCGTTTTCGGTGTTGTTAGCCGATAGACGCAGTAGCTTTGGCTCGAGCTGCAGCCTTACCGAACGGTATTTCTCGTTGGCAAAAATTGCCACCCGCCCCAGGGAATCGCGCAGACTCACGCGGTCTACATCCAGCACCTTGTCCTGATTGCGCGGGATCACGCGCTCATAATCCGGAAAGCTGCCATCGATCACCTTCGACTTGAACACGACCTCGGCGGCGCTCAGCGTCACGTGGTCGACACCCAAGCCTAGCCTCGCCGGAGTGTCGTCGTCAGCCAAAAGTCGCAGCGCCTCGATCACCGTCTTGCGCGGAACGATGACACGCCGCGCCGCGTCAGCCGACGCGACCGGCAATTCAGTGACCGCCATGCGGTGCCCGTCGGTCGCCACCAGACGGCAATGTCCGTTCTGCACATCGACCAGCATGCCGTTCAAGTAATAACGGACATCCTGCTGCGCCATCGCGAAATACGTGGCCTCGATCGCGCGCCGCAGTTCGCGCTGCGGCAACTCGAGCCCGAGCTCGTCGCCCTTGACGTCGATCCCCGGAAACTCCGCGGCCGGCAGCGTCGACAGGCTGAAGCGTGACCGTCCGGCCCGCACGTTGGCACGGTTACCGCTGATCTCGATGGTGAGCCGCGCGCCATCCGGCAATGCGCGGCACAAGTCGAGCAGCTTACGGGCGGGAATGGTGGTCGAACCACTGACAGTGCATTCCTCGAGACAGCCAGGCACCGACAGCTCGACCTCGAGGTCGGTCGCCGACAGCCGGAAACCGTGTTCGTTGGCCGTGATCAGCACGTTCGCCAGAATAGGCAGGGTCTGGCGTCGTTCGACGACGGCATGGGCAACCTGAAGCGGTGCCAAGAGCTGGCTGCGGTCCACGCTGATTTTCATCGTCGGCCTCAATGAGGAGGTTTTGATATAGAAGCTTATTGCTATTTAGGCCTGTGGATAACTGAGTAATTTTTATTTATTCAATTATATCAACAGGTTGTTTGACGCTATACGGTGAGCTTGCGGCGGTATATCTGATCGTGACCGATGGCCGATGGCGCCCGACCGTGCAGGTTTGCCTGACGCGCTCCACCGGATATCCACAGGCTATCAGCCCATCAGGATACGGCGCAGGTTGCCGTAGTCGCTGGCGATGGTTTCGTCGTCACGGCGCATCTCCGCCACCCGTTCGCAGGCATAAAGCACGGTGGTGTGATCGCGTCCGCCGAAGGCTGCGCCGATTTCCGGCAGGCTGCAGGCGGTCAATTCCTTGGCTAGCGCCATGCCGACCTGGCGTGGCCGTACCAGGCTGCGTTTGCGGCTGCGCGAGGTCAGGTCGCTGCCGCGCAGCCGGTAATACTCGGCCACCGCCTTGAGGATGGCGTCCAGCGTGACCTGCCGGTCCTGTGCCTTGACGATGTCCTTGAGTGCTTCGCGCGTGAGCTCGAGCGTGATCGGCGCGTGGGTCAGCGTCGCGTAGGCCATCACCGTGCGCAGGGCACCCTCGAGCTCGCGCACGTTCGAGTGCACCCGACGGGCGATGAAGAACGCCACGTCCTGCGGCACGCTCTTTTTGGCCAACTCGGCCTTGCTGAGCAAAATGGCCACGCGCGTCTCCATGTCGGGCGGCTCGACAGCCACCGACAGCCCCCAGCCGAAGCGTGACTTGAGCCGGTCCTCCAAGCCCTTGATGTCGCGCGGGTAGCGGTCGCAGCTCATCACCAGCTGGTTTTTGCTTTCCAGCATGGAATTGAACACGTGGAAGAACTCTTCCTGGGAGCGCTCCTTTCCTGCCAGGAACTGGATGTCGTCGACCAGCAGCAAATCCAGATTGCGATAGTGCGCCTTGAAGGCGTCGATGCGATTTTGCTGCAGGGCCGACACCATGTCCGACACGAATCGCTCACCGGAAACGTAGACCACGCGCGCTTCGGGCCGCTCGGCCAGGACGGCGTTGCCGATGGCGTGCAGCAAATGCGTCTTGCCCAGGCCCACGCCACCGTACAGCAGCAGCGGGTTGTACAGACCGCCGCAGTTCTCGCTGACCAGCAGCGAGGAGGCGCGCGCCAGGCGGTTGGACTTGCCTTCGATGAACGTGTCGAACCGAAGCTGCGGGTCCACCGCCGGCGCCGGCTGGCGCTTGCGTCTGCCGGCGGGTGCCCCGCCGGCGGGCTTTTCCGCTGACGCGTCGCCGACGTTGCTGCCGATCTCCAGCGCCAGGCTCAGGCCGCGCTCGGCCAGCAACTCGCGGATGCGGCCCTGAAACTGCGTGCTGACCTGTTCCAGCACGAACTGGTTGGGCGCCAGCAGGCGCAGCGTGCTGCCCGCCTGGCGGGCCTGCAACGGCCGGATCCAGGTGTTGAAAAGCTGCGGCGACAGCTCGCGTTCGAGCTGGGCGAGACAGCCCTGCCAAGTGTTCTTCAAGGAAGCCCTCGATCAAAAACCGACCCGGGTTCCGCGTGTCGGCCGGCCGGCAAGTTTACCGCCTGGCGCAGCCGCCGCGCCCGGCAGCCAGCGGCAGCCGACGGTTGACCAGTCAGAGTTCGCGCCGTTAAGCTTTCGCGCCTTTTTGCCAGCTTTCCTGGATGACGCGGTCATGAAGCGCACCTACCAACCCAGCAACCTGCATCGGGCCCGCACGCACGGTTTTCGCGCCCGTATGCGCACCGTCGGCGGACGCAAGGTCCTGAACGCCCGGCGTGCCAAGGGGCGTCACCGCATCAGCTGCGTCTGATCCGGTCGCAGTCGCCGTCGGCGACCTGCGGGTTTACCCGCCAGCAGCGCCTGCTGGCGCCGGCGCAGTTCCAGGCCGTGTTCCGACACGGCCGCCGGCGCCGGGTGGGCGGAATCGAGCTGATCACGCTACCCAACGATGTCGGCTTCGCCCGGCTCGGCTTGGTCGTGCCCAAACGCAGTGTGCGCGGCGCCGTACAGCGCCACACGTTGCGCCGCTGGGCACGCGAAGCGTTTCGGCTACGCCAGCG
>NZ_JAQVGQ010000173.1 GCF_028696615.1 Immundisolibacter sp.
GGCAGGGTGGCCACCAGCGTCTTGCCCTCGCCGGTGCGCATCTCGGCGACGCGCCCTTCGTGCAGCACCATGCCGCCGACCAGCTGCACGTCGAAGTGGCGCATGCCGAGCACCCGCCCGGCCGCCTCGCGCACCAGGGCGAAGGCTTCCGGCAGCAGTTGGTCCAGCGTCTCACCGGCGCTGTGGCGCTGTTTGAGCGTGTCCGTCCACGCGCGCAGTTCGGCGTCGGTGAGCGTCTCGA
Source organism: Immundisolibacter sp. (assembly GCF_028696615.1). Lineage (GTDB taxonomy): Bacteria > Pseudomonadota > Gammaproteobacteria > Immundisolibacterales > Immundisolibacteraceae > Immundisolibacter. Next base: position 242 of record NZ_JAQVGQ010000173.1, read on the forward strand.
ACTGCCCGGCCAGCGCGTTGACGCGCTCGACCATCTTGAAATAGCGCTTGATTTCGCGCTGGTTGCGACTGCCGACCAGGCGGCGTACGAGAGCCTGCAGCATGGCGGACCTCAGCGCCGGGCGGTGCGCAGCGGCTCGCCGGCCGCCAGCGCGCCGAGATAAACGGCCGGATCGATGAGCCGGCCGCCGCGCAGCACCTCCAGGTGCACGTGCGAGCCGGTGGCGTGGCCGGTCTGGCCGACGCGGGCGATGAGTTGACTGCGTTTCACTGTCTGACCTGCTGTGACCAAATTGGCCTGATTGTGGGCATAACGGGTGTGAAAACCGTTGCCGTGATCGATTTCGACCACGTTGCCGTAGCCGCTTTCCCAGCCGCTGGACACCACTACGCCGGCGGCCATGGCATGTATGGGGGCGCCCTGCGGGGCGCGAAAGTCCACGCCGGGATGAAAATCCCGCCGCCCGCTGAACGGGTCGGCGCGGTTGCCGAAGCGGGACGACAGCTCGCCGCCTGGCACCGGCGAGGGCAGTTGCGGGGCGCGCTCGGCCAGCCCCGCCCCGATGACCCGATCGAGCACCGCGAACTGCGCCGCGCGGCGGTCGAGCTGCCGCGACAGGCCGTCCAGGGCGGCGACGAAGTCCACCACCGCGAACGGTTGCCCGGCGGCCGGGGCATCGTCCGGCGGGGCGTCGAAATCGAACGTGTCCGGCTCCAGGCGCGCCGCCGCGCTGACGCGCTGGCCGACCGCTTCGAGCTGCGTCAGGCGGCCCTGCAGCTGGCCCAGGCGGCTGGCCAGCGCCTGCGCCTGGGCGCGCGCGGCCAGCACGGTGTCCTCGAGCTGCGAGCGCTGCGCGCGCAGCTCGTGGCGGACCGCTTTGCGATCGCTCAGCGCCTCGGACAGCGGCAGGCTGGCGCCGAGCGCGAAACTGCCGGCGAGCGCCCCCACCACCACACCGCCGAGCGCCAGCAACGCGCGGCCGCGCAGACGGATACTGCGTCGACCATTCGCGCCGGGCCAGTGAATGTGCAGGCTGATCATCGGCGATACCGGGAGAAGTGCCGAGAAATCCACCCGTGGATATTTCGGCTCGCCGCGATGCGGCGGGATCAAGGGCTTGAGTCCTTGCCTGCGGCGGGGCATCCTGCCCCAGACAGAAAGCACTCAACGAGTCGGCGCTTCCCAAGCCGCGGGAGGCCGGGCCGGGCATTATGGGTTCCCAGCAACACCTTCACAAGCTGCTGACCGCCGCCGGCGGGCCGCTGGCGCAGTTGCTGCAGACCAGCCGCGAGCGCGATTTGCTGCTCGCCGAGGTGCGCAGGTATCTGCCGGCCGAGCTGGCGGCGGCCGTGCACAGCGCCGCCCTGGAGGATGGCTGTCTGCGCCTTGGCGTGAGCGGTGGCGTCTGGGCGGCGCGCCTGCGTTTTCTGGCGCCCCAGCTGCGCCAGCGCCTGGCGGCGCCGAGCGCCGGCTGGTCGCGGGGAATGGTGCAGGCGGTCGAGGTGCATGTCACGGCGCCGGCCACGACCGCTGCCGCACCGGCGCCGGCCGCGCCGCGGGTGCTCAGCGCGGCCAGCCGTCGGCACCTGCGGGCGGTTGCCGACGGCGTCGCCGATGCGCGCCTGGCCGCCGCGCTGCGCGCGCTGGCCGACAGCGGCGCGGCGCCGGATGAAGGCTGAGAGCTTGTGAATGTTTCAAGCTCTCAGATCGGCCAGGGATGGCCGGACGCGCATTTCTTCACGAACCCTGATTCGATGCCGAAAAATTCCAGGGCTGGAATTTTTCGGCTCGCCGGCGGCAACCGTGCCGCGTCTGATCAGCGCGCCGCCGCGCGCAGTGCCTCGGCGCGGTCGGTGCGCTCCCAGCTGAAGTCCTGATCCTCGCGTCCGAAGTGGCCGTAGGCGGCGGTCGGGCGGTAGATCGGGCGCTTCAGGTCCAGCATGCGCAGGATGCCGGCCGGGCGCAGGTCGAAGTGCTCGCGCACCAGGCGGGTGAGGGTGGCGTTGCTGACCTGCCCGGTGCCGAAGGTGTCGACCATGATCGAGGTCGGTTCGGCCACGCCGATGGCGTACGACACCTGCACCTCGCAGCGCTCGGCCAGACCCGCGGCGACGATGTTCTTGGCCACGTAGCGCGCCGCGTAGGCCGCCGAGCGGTCCACCTTGGACGGGTCCTTGCCCGAGAACGCGCCGCCGCCGTGGCGGGCCATGCCGCCGTAGGTGTCGACGATGATCTTGCGCCCGGTGAGCCCGGCGTCGCCCATCGGCCCGCCGATCACGAAGCGCCCGGTGGGGTTTACGTGGATGGTCGGCTGATCGGCCAGCCAGTCACCGAGCACCGGCTTGATGATGTGCTCGATGACCGCATCGCGGATGTCCGCCTGGCTGATCTCGGGCGCGTGCTGGGTGGACAGCACCACGGTGTCGATGTGCTTGGGGCGGCCGTCCTCGTACAGAAAGCTGACCTGGCTTTTGGCGTCCGGGCGCAGCCACGGCAGCGTGCCGTTCTTGCGCAGCTCGGCCTGGCGGCGTACCAGCCGGTGCGCGTAGGTGATCGGCGCCGGCATCAGCACGTCGGTCTCGCGGCAGGCGTAGCCGAACATCAGGCCCTGGTCGCCGGCGCCCATGTCTTCCGGGTCGGCGCGGTCGACGCCCTGGTTGATGTCCATCGACTGCTTGCCGAGCGCATTGATCACGGCGCAGGTCCGCCAGTCGAAGCCCATCTCGGAGCTGCAGTAACCGATGTCCTTGATCACGCCGCGGATGATCTCCTCGGTCTCGATGAACACCGGCTTGTCGGCATTGATCCTGATCTCGCCGGCCACCATCGCCAGCCCGGTCTTGGTCAGGCTCTCGCAGGCCACGCGCGCATCCGGGTCCTGCGCGAGATACGCGTCCAGGATGGCGTCGGAAATCTGGTCACAGATTTTGTCCGGGTGGCCTTCGGACACCGACTCGGACGTGAACAGGTAGGCATCGGACATGGGGCCCTCCTGGGGGTGCCGAAAAGACGCCTTGGCGTGGCGCCGGCAGCGGTTTGCTGCGGCAAGGGTGAAATCGGGGCGGGGTGGACACGATGGCACCCCGCGCGGGCGCGCATTAGAGCACAGCGTTGCCCCCCCCTCAAAGCGGGCGAAACAGGTAGCGCCGGCGTTCGGTCTGCACGGCGTCGAGCGGTACATCCCAAGGCTGGCGTGGCAGGTGGCTGACGCGCTGCAGCTCGAAGGCGACGCCGACCAGCCGCGGCCGCCGCCAGCCAGGCAGCCGTACGAACGCGAAGCTGCGATCGTAATAGCCGCCGCCCATGCCCAGACGGCTGCCGGTGTCATCGAAGCCGACCAGCGGCAGCAGCACCAGATCCAGCATGCGCGGCGCCAGCCACGCCCGCCGCGGACAGGCCGGTTCGGGGATGCCGAACCGGTTGCGGATCAGCGGCGTGCCGGGTCGCCAGGGGGCAAAGTACAGCCGGCCGGCGCGCAGCGGGCACAGCACCGGCAGGTAGCAGGCTTTGCCCATGGCGTGCGCCCGCGCCAGCGTCGGCAGCGGGTCGATCTCGCCGTCGGCCGGCCAGTAGGCGGCGATGCGCCGGGCGCGCTGGAACGCCGGTGCGAGGGCGAGCTGGCGGGCGATGGCGGCTGCCGCGGCGCGGCGCGGCGAGCGGCCGATCCGCCGGCGCGCCGCGCGCAGGGCGCGGCGCAGGGCGGGCGTGGAAAAGGCCGCCGACGCGTTGGCGTCAGCGGCCGCAGATGCGAAGGGTTCCACCACTTGTGCCGTTATGGCTCGTCACTCTTGAACCGGATGGTTCAAGGCGGAAGAAGAGGCATGGCCGTCAGGCTTCCCACTGCGCGGTGGGCTTGCACACGGGCCAGCGAACGACTCCCAAAGCTTGCGCTTTGTGGTTCAAGAAAATGATTGACCCACTCACGAACACCGCAGTGGAACCCGCCGTCATCATCACCCGGAATGGGGTGTCGGCTCAAGTGTGCGCAGCGCCGCGGTCAGGCGCGCCTCGAGCGCGCCCAGGCGCTCGATCGCCGCCGCCTGGTCGCGGCGGGCGGCGCGCTCCTGCAGCAACTCGTGGGCGATGTTGAGCGCGGCCAGGGCCAGCAGGCGCTCGTTGCCGGTCACGCGCCCGCCGCGACGCAGTTCGCGCAGGCGCTCGTTCAGGTAGTCGGCGGCGGCCAGCAGCGCGTCGCGTTGCTCGCTGCCGGCGGCGATCAGGTACTCGCGGTCGAGCACCTTTACTGCGATGCCGCCGTCCCGGCTCATGGCTGCTCCATGTTCTTCAGGCGCGCGATCATGGTCTCGACGCGGGTGCGCGCGGCGTTGGCCTTGTCCATCAGCTCGGCGCGTTCGGTGAGCAGCTGTTGATGGCGGGCGCGCATGGCGCGGTATTCGAGCACGAAGCTCTCGACGCGCTGCACGGCGGCCTGCAGGCGTTGTTCGAGCGCCGCCACGGCGTCGTCCTGCTGTGTCATGTGGTGCACCCGGCCTGACCGGTGAGGGATGGGGCGGCTATGATCTACCAACCGCGCCGAAAAATATCCCGCCGGAGGCGTTTCGGCCACCGCCGGGCCGCCTGCAGCGCCCCTCAACCCGTCACTGCCGTGAACCCACTGCCCGTCATACCGCCCAAGGAATTCGCCGCCCGCCGCCGCACGCTGATGCAGCACATGGGCGGCGGCATCGCCATCATTCCCACCAACCCGCACCACACGCGCAACCGCGACACGGAGTTCCCGTTCCGCCCGGACAGCGACTTTTACTACCTGACCGGCTTTGCCGAGCCCGAGGCGGTGGCGGTGCTGATCCCCGGTCGGCCGCAGGGCGAGTACGTGCTGTTCTGCCGCGAGCGCGACCCGGCCAAGGAGACCTGGACCGGCCGCCGGGCGGGGCTGGAAGGCGCCAAGGCGCGGTTCGGCGCCGATGATGCGTTCCCGATCACCGACCTCGACGACATCATGCCGGGCCTGCTGGAGAACCGCGGCAAGGTGTTCTACAGCCTGGGCGCGCACGGCGAGTTCGACCAGCGCGTGCTGGGTTGGGTGAACAGCCTGCGCGGCAAGGTGCGCGCCGGCATCCACGTGCCGGGCGAGTTCGTGGACCTCGGCCACCTGCTGCACGACCTGCGCCTGTTCAAGAGCGCGGCCGAAATGAAGATCATGCGCCGCGCCGCCGACATCAGTGCGCAGGCGCATTGCCGCGCCATGCGCGTGTGCCGGCCGGGCATGTGGGAGTACGAGATCGAGGCCGAGCTGCGGCACGAGTTCATCCGCCACGGCGCGCGGCTGCCGGCCTACGAACCGATCGTCGGCGGCGGCGCCAATGGCTGCATCCTGCACTACGTGGACAACAACGCGCGCCTTGCCGACGGCGACCTGCTGCTGATCGACGCCGGCTGCGAGCTCGACTGCTACGCCGCCGACATCACGCGCACCTTTCCGGTGAACGGCCGCTTCAGTCCGCAGCAGCGGGCGCTGTACGAGATCGTGCTCGACGCCCAGCACGCCGCCATCGACAAGGTGCGCCCCGGCAACCACTGGAACGAGCCGCACGAGGCGGCGG
>NZ_JAQVGQ010000174.1 GCF_028696615.1 Immundisolibacter sp.
ACTGGCCGGCCGACGGACCGCCACCGGTGGCACGCACGCTCATCGAGAAACTGGCGGCCGAGCCGCCACGCTATCGCCTGCCGAATGCCGTCGGCACCCACAGCCGGCATTACATGCCGCTGGCGCGTTTCAAGAACGGCCGCGAAGACACCACGCTGGTGTTCGACACCTGGGCGCAGGTGGACGGTGGCGAACTGGCCGTGCATTGGCCGGTTGAGCTGACGGCAGATGAGACGGCTGTGCTGCAGGAGCTGGCGCACGCGCTCGGCTACCTCGGCCGGTCGGAAAGCTGGGTGGAAGCGCAGCTCGCGGACACCAGCGATGCGCAGGCGTTTCCCGTCTTTGCCGGCGAAATAGCCGACTGCCCCGGTCCCGGGTGGGAACAGATACCCCTGCTGACGCTGCAACCGGCCGCCGACTATGCCCAATGGCGCATTCGGGCACTGGCAACGGCGTGCGCCGACGCTGGCATCGATCCGCACAAACCCAAGCTGGCCGCCAAAGAGAAGAAAAAGCTCGCCGAAGTGGAGGGAACCTTCCCGCAGGACCTCATCGCCTGCCTGCAGGTGGATACCGCCTGGCTGCAGCGCCTGGGCTGGAGCCAGCCGCCGGGCACCCGCAAGCTGTTTTATTGGCGGCCAACCACCTGCCTCGAAGCCGGTGCGCCCAAACCACGCCCCTCGGCGCGCAAGGCACCGGCGGTGTCCTGCATGCTGCTCGGCCTGTCCACGTCCAGTACCAGCCGTGGCAGCCTGCCGCGCATCGAGCGCACCTTGCCACAAGGCGAGCGGTTGCACCGATTGCTGGTGGCGCAGGCTGCGCGCCTGTCCGGCCACTCCAGGGTACTCAGCGGCTGTGACGAAGACCGCCAGCCGCTGACCCTGCCGCACCAGCACGCGCACTTGATCCATCTCGATCTCGACGCCGATGGTCATCTCGATCACGTTTTGATCTGGGCGCCAATGGGACTCGACGCCGAGGCCCAGGCGGCCGTGCGCGCAACCCGCCGCAGCTTCATGAAAGGGGGAGCCGGAGAATTGCGGCTGACGCTGGCAGGACTCGGCGAGCTCGGCGATTTCTCCCGATTGCCGGCGCCGTTCCATGTAGCCATCGAGGCGTTGTCCGGTGGCGCAGGGGCGCTGCGCTGGCGCTCGTTCACGCCCTTCGTGCCGCCGCGTTACCTGAAACCGCGCGGCCGCAACACGCTGGCGGGACAGGTGAATGCGGAGCTTGCCGCGCGCGGCCTGCCGCCGGCGATCGATGTGAACGTGCGCGATCCCCATACGGACGAGCAGGCGCGCCATGCCCGGCACTTCAAACGCGTCCGTGCCGGCGGCCCGCCACCCCCGCAGGACGTGGGCTTCGTCCTGGAACTGGAATTTTCTTCGCCGGTCCGCGGCCCGCTCGCACTGGGCTATGGCTGCCACTTTGGTCTGGGCGTGTTCGTGGCCACCCCCGCCTGACCCTCACACCGTGTACGGCACCTCGACCTCGAGCTCCGGTCCGCTGCGAAAGTCGCGCGTATTGCGCGTCGCCAGCGTGAGGCCATGCCCGGCGGCCAGGGCGGCCTGCAGCGCGTCGGGCAGTTTCAGGTGCAGGCGTCGACGCAGCCGCGCGGCGATGTCTGCGGTGTCGGTCGTGATCGGCAGCGCGGGGAACAAGTCCAGCAGTTCCCTGGCCAGCGGCAGGTCGGCATCGTCGAAGCCGGCCAGCACCTCGGCGCGGGTGATGACCGACACCGCGCAGGCACTGGCATGTTCGGCCAAAAAGCGCGTTGCCGGCGCAATGCCGTTCAGGTGGTCGATGACGATGACCGAATCGAGCAGGTATTTCACTCGGTCCGGCTCCACTCGTCGCGCAGCCGTCGTTGCCAGGCGAGGCCATCGCCCTCGCGCCACAGGCCGGCGGTGCGTTGCAGCACGTCCGCCAGGTCCGCCCGGCCGCGGTTTTGCTCGCGCAGGCGAAAGCTGCGCACCGCCTGTCGCACCAGTTCGGTCATCGGCTGTTTGCGCCGGCGTGCTTCCTGGTCGAGCCAGGCTTTGTCTTCCGGGTCCAGGTTGACGAGGGTTTTTGGCATGGGTTTCGGATATCCAAAAAGGTCCGTTACGATATCGCTGTCATCGCGCACGCGGCAAATCCCACCTCGGTGATCCATTTGGCCAGCCCTGACGACTCGTCCGACGCCACGCCCGCCTCGCAAAGCCCGCAGGGCGAGCTGCCGTTGCCATTTCCGGAATTCTCCGGCGACCTGCCACTGTTGCCGGCGCGCATGGTCAACGAATTCCAGTACTGCCCGCGCCTGGCGTACCTGGAATGGGTGCAGGGCGAATGGGCCGACTCGGTCGACACCGTGGACGGGCGCTATCGGCATCGGCGCGTGGACACCCCATCCGGCGATCTTGCCGATCCTGCCGACACCGCACCGGACAGCCGCCAGCACGCGCGTTCCATCACGCTGTCGTCCAATCGCCTGGGCCTGATCGCCCGCATGGATATCGTCGAGGCCGACGGCGACATCGCCACACCGGTCGACTACAAGCGCGGCAAGCGCCCGCACGTGGCGCGCGGCGCTTACGATCCCGAGCGCGTGCAACTGTGCGTGCAGGGCCTGATTCTGGAAGAACACGGCTTCACCGTGCCGGCCGGCGCGCTCTACTACGCCGAAAGCAAGGAGCGCGTACGGGTGGAGTTCGACGACGAGCTGCGCGCGCTCACGCGCAGCGCCGTGGATGGCCTGCGCCACATCGCCGCCGGCGGGCACATCCCGCCGCCGCTGGTGGACAGCCCCAAGTGCCCGCGCTGCTCGCTGGTCGGCATCTGCCTGCCGGACGAGGTGAATTTTCTCGCGCGCATGACCGAGCCGCCGCGGCCGCTCGCCGTGCCGCGCGAGGATGCGCTGCCGCTGTACGTGCAGGCGCGCGGTGCCAAGGTGAGCAAGAGCGGCGAGACGCTCGAGGTGTTCGTGGATGACCAGAAAGTGGCCATCGCGCGCCTGGGCGAGACCTCACAGGTGGTACTCCAGGGCGGCGTCTACCTCACCAGCCCGGCACTGCACGAGCTCATGGCGCGCGAGATTCCCGTTACCTGGCTGTCGCACGGTGGCTGGTTTCTCGGGCATACCGTCGGCCTCGGCCACAAGAACGTCGAGATTCGCACCGCCCAATACCGCGCCAGCTTCGACGATCGCCACTGCTTGCGTCTGGCGCGCGGCTTCGTGGCCGCCAAGATTCGCAACGCCCGCACGCTGCTGCGGCGCAACTGGAAGCGCGGCGAGCTGCCGGCCGATCTGCTCGACGAATTCCGCCGCGACATCGAGCAGGCCGAACGCGCCGGCAACCTGCAGACTCTGCTCGGTGTGGAGGGCAACGCCGCTGCGCGCTACTTCCGCCACTTCCGCGAAATGCTGGGCAACACCGACAGCATGAGCGCAAGCTTCGATTTTCAAAAGCGCAACCGCCGCCCGCCGGCCGATCCGGTCAACGCGCTGCTCTCCTACGCCTACAGCCTGCTCGCGCGCAGCGTGAGCGTGGCCGCCACCGCGGTCGGCTTCGACATCTATCGCGGCTTTTATCACCAGCCGCGCTACGGCCGCCCGGCGCTGGCGCTCGACCTCATGGAGCCGCTCAGACCCTTGATCGCCGAGTCCGCCGTCATCATGGCCATCAACAACGCGGAAGTGCGTCCGACTGATTTTCTGTCCGCCGCCGGCGCCGTGTCGCTCACCGGCGACGGCCGCAAGCGCTTCATCGCCAGCTTCGAGCGGCGGCTGTCGCAGGAAGTGACGCATCCAATGTTCGGCTATCGCGTCAGCTATCGCCGCCTGTTGGAATTGCAGGCGCGATTGCTGGCGCGTCACCTGCTGGGCGAAATTCCCGAATATCCCAACTTCACCACCCGCTGATGGATGAGCACCTGTACATCGTCGCCTACGACATCGCCGACGAAAAACGCTGGCGCGCGGTGTTCAAGATCATGAAAGGCTACGGCGAATGGCTGCAGCTGTCGGTGTTTCAATGCCGCCTGTCGCCACGGCGCCATGCCGAGCTGATCGAACTACTCACCGGCGCCATCAACCAGCGGCAGGATCATGTCCTGCTGCTGAACATCGGGCCCGCCGACAAAGTCGATCCGCGGGTCGTGAGTCTCGGCAAAACTTTTGAAGCCTTGGGCAAAGAACCGGTGATCGTATGAATGCCTGACAAAAAACTGCCGAATGCCGCCGCCGCGCGAGCGCTGCGGTGGTGGCCCGCACGCCGGGGACCGCTCGCGGCGCACAGCTCTTTGAAAATATGGTCCATAATGTCGCCGCGCCGGCCAACGGCGCGACGCGGGCGATGCGGCGCCGTGCCCACCGGCGCAGCGCTCGCACCGACGCGCTGCGCACGGCCATCAGTATGGCTCCCACGAGGGCCTATTTCCGGGGCATTCAAGCCCCGGCCTCATTGAAGCTGGGGATTTTGTAAGGCGGGGCCGTTGCCGGATACGCATTTCCGGGGCATTCAAGCCCCGGCCTCATTGAAGCCAGCGTGGTGACGGCGATCGAGGCTGCCGGTACTGGCATTTCCGGGGCATTCAAGCCCCGGCCTCATTGAAGCATGAAAGGCGAAGGCTTGCCGACAAGGTCCGCATTTCCGGGGCATTCAAGCCCCGGCCTCATTGAAGCGAATTCACTCCGGTCGATTCCATCGACAAGGTGCCGATTTCCGGGGCATTCAAGCCCCGGCCTCATTGAAGCCAGTGCGCCAGCCAGTGCCGGTACAGCTCGCGCGATTTCCGGGGCATTCAAGCCCCGGCCTCATTGAAGCTCGTTGCAGTCATCGTGGTCAGCTGATGCGTATGGCATTTCCGGGGCATTCAAGCCCCGGCCTCATTGAAGCCGGAAGGCGTCCGGCTTGCGCTCCGCGAGTTGGGACATTTCCGGGGCATTCAAGCCCCGGCCTCATTGAAGCGTTAGCCATGGTCGGTTCTCCTGGGTCCGCCTATTCTCATTTCCGGGGCATTCAAGCCCCGGCCTCATTGAAGCGTCCGCGAGAAGCTGCGCAACGGTGAGGAAATCCCGCATTTCCGGGGCATTCAAGCCCCGGCCTCATTGAAGCACGGCTCAGCAAACGCCACCATCCCCTGCCGAACCAGCATTTCCGGGGCATTCAAGCCCCGGCCTCATTGAAGCACGGCCACGACTACCTGCCCGCCGTGGCCGCTGCCATTTCCGGGGCATTCAAGCCCCGGCCTCATTGAAGCCCTTCGGCGATTTCCGCGGCGCTGTCCAAACTTTGCGGATTTCCGGGGCATTCAAGCCCCGGCCTCATTGAAGCACCGCGGTGCGCTATCTGGCTGCGCGCAACTGGCCGCATTTCCGGGGCATTCAAGCCCCGGCCTCATTGAAGCATGGGGTTGCGGGCCACGGTAGCGATCTGGCCGCCGATTTCCGGGGCATTCAAGCCCCGGCCTCATTGAAGCGCGGGCGGATACAGCGATTCGTAGTGAGCTTGCAGCATTTCCGGGGCATTCAAGCCCCGGCCTCATTGAAGCATGTTTTGCGCAACGCCATGGTTCTGCCGAGCCTTGGCATTTCCGGGGCATTCAAGCCCCGGCCTCATTGAAGCCGGCGTACCCGGCGAGCTGAAACACTGGCTTGTCCCGATTTCCGGGGCATTCAAGCCCCGGCCTCATTGAAGCTTGCGGTTGCGGGTCGCGTACTTGGTCGCGCAGCCTTATTTCCGGGGCATTCAAGCCCCGGCCTCATTGAAGCTCCCGGGTCCAGCCGGGGGCGACGGCCTCCACGTCAGCATTTCCGGGGCATT
>NZ_JAQVGQ010000175.1 GCF_028696615.1 Immundisolibacter sp.
GGCAGCAGCAGCGAAAAGCCCAGACCCGGCGCGGCGCTGTCGATCTGCGTGAGCGCGCCCTGCGGCCAGCCGCCGAAGGCCGCGTCGAGCGCCGCGCTGTGCGTGCCGATGCGCACATCCGCCGGCGCCTCGCTGGCGCGCCACACGCCCTGGATGTTCAGCGCTGCGGCGTTCACGCCGTCACCGGCCGGATCAGCCCGGCGTAGACGCCGATCAGCCGCACCGCGTCTGGCGCGCACACCTGTGGCGCGTAGGTGGCCTGGTCGTCGTTTTCGGACAACAGCACCACCCGCCCGTCGCGGCGGCGGTAGCGCTTCAGGGTGAGGCGCGGATCGCCGGTGTGCGGGTCCGGCACCAGCGCCGCCACCACCGCGCCCACCGGCGGGTCCGGGTCCTCGCGCACGCCGACCAGGTCGCCCGGCAGCACGCCGAGGTTCTGCATGGAGCGGCCCTCGACGCGGAACAGCCAGTCCGGGCGCGGCCGGAACAGCGCCGCGTCCACGCCCAGCCAGTCCTCGACGTGCTCGGCGGTCATGACCGGCGCGCCGGCGGCGATGCGGCCGATCAGCGGCAGGCGCAGCGTGGCCGGCGCGGTCGAGGCGGTGACCAGCCGCAGGCCGCGGCTGACGCCCGGCACCTTGCCGAGCACGCCGCGCTGCACCAGCTTTTCGATCAGCTCAGCCGCCGCGCGCACCGAGCAGCCGAGCGCCTGCGCCAGCTCGCGCACGGTCGGCATGGCACCGTGGCGGCCGAAATGGCGCTCGATGGCCGCCAGCGCGGCGGCCTGGCGGGGCGGCAGTGGGTTGGGGTCGGTCGTCATGGCTACACAAATGTATAGCCTTGAGACCATCCTAGCAATCGGCCGCCCGGACCCGGCCGACGCCGGGCCCGGGGCGTGATTCAGGCCGGGCTTCCCCTTCGAACGGGACGCTCGCCTTAGATCAAGGGCGGTTTGATCTCGATCACAAAAAAACCGGCCAGCCATAGTTAAATGGCCATGTTGCTCTTCGCTCAAAAAAAACGTAGGCAACGACGAAAGAACCGCCCCATACCACGTATCCACGGGCCAACCCTCGCAATCAACCCGCTGCACACCGGAGGATTTCATGAAACTTCGCCACCCGTCCCAAGCCAAGCCCTCGCTCGTACGACTCGCCATGGCCGGGCTCGCCGCCGGCAGCCTGGCGCTGCCGCTGGCGGGCCAGGCAGCAACGCAGACCGATGACTTCACCGTCAGTGCCAACGTGACGGCCACCTGCACCATCACGGCAGCTGACCTGAGCTTTGGTGACTACAATCCCAGTAGCGCCGACATGGACTCGACTAGCACCATCTCGGTCCAGGGCACCAACGGTGATGGCTACAACGTCGGGCTCAATGCCGGCGCGTTTTCCGGCGCAACCGTGACCACGCGCAGGATGACCGGCACCGACGCCGCTGGCCTGAGCTACGCGCTGTATTCGGACAGCACCCGCACCGCCAACTGGGGTGACACCGCCCCCGATACCGTAAGCGGCACGGGTAACGGCAGCAGCCAGACCTTGACGGTCTATGGCCGCATCCCGGCCGGGCAATGGGTCCAGTCTGGCGCCTATTCCGACACCATCACCGCGACGATCACCTATTGATCCGATCGCCGATGGGAGCACTGAGAAAAGGACAAGGCCGCCGCCCCCTGCTGGGGGCGGCGGCCGTTTTTTTGTGCGCCGGCTTGTTCGCCGGTCTGGCCGCGGCGGCGCAGCTGCGCCTGGCGCCTATCAAGGTGCACATGGCACCCGGCCAGCGCGCCGCCGCCTTGACCGTCACCAACGAGGGCAGCGAGCCGGCGGCGTTCCAGATCCGCGCCTATGCCTGGCGCCAGACATCGGAAGGAGCGGACGATCTCGCGCCGACCGAGGAGCTGCTGGTCAGCCCGCCGCTGAGCCGGCTCGAAGCGGGCGCGCAGCAGGTGGTGCGCCTGGTGCTGCGCCGCCCGCCCACCGAGCGCGAGGCCACCTACCGCATCCTGTTCGACGAGATTCCGCCGCCCGCCGCGCCCAACACGGTGCGCATCGTGGTGCGCCAGTCGGTGCCGGTGTTCGCGCCGCCCAAGGCCAAGGTGGCGGCGCGTCTCGCCTGGCGCATCGAGCAGGGCGCCGACGGCGCGGCCTGGCTGGTGGCGCTCAACCAGGGCAGCCGCCACGCCGAGGTGCGCGAGGTCGCGCTCGCCACCGCCGACGGCGCGGCGCTCGCCGTCGAGCCCCCAGCCCTGCCCTACGTGCTGACCGGGGCCACGCGGCGCTGGCGCATCAAGGCCCCCGCGCCGGCTGCGGGGCAGGAGCTGCGCCTCACGGCGCGCGTCGATGCTGCCACCCTCGAGGAGCGCGTGATCGTCGGCAACGGCACGGTGCCATGAATCAACCTCCGTTGACATGGCGCTCGGTGCCGCCCGTCTTCTGGTGACGCTGCTGTCGTCGAGCCTCGGCGTGCTGCCGGCCGCCCAAGCTGTGGCCGCCGCCGGCGCACAGGCACCACCGCCGCCCGCGCCCCCTCCTCCATCGGCCACCGGGCCGCAGGAGCAGGTGCTGCTGCTCGAGGTGCATATCAACGGTCACGCCACCGGCAAGATCGGCCAATTCGTCCAGCGCGGCGCCATGCTGTGGGCGGGGCCGGGCGAGCTGCGCGAGCTTGGCCTGCGCCCGCCCGAGAACGCCCCGGACGACGCGGCGCCGCTGCCGCTGTCCGCGCTGCCCGGCCTGGACTGGCGACTGGTCGAGTCCACGCAGACGCTGCACATCACCGCCCCGGTCGAGCGCCTGGAGACCACGCTGCTCGCGGCGATGTCCGGCGGCGGCGAGGACGTGCCCTACCAGAGCGGCAGCGGCGCGGTGCTCGACTACGACCTGGTGGGTTTCTCGAGCGCAGACGCGAACTCGGCCAGCGGCCTGTTCGACCTGCGCGCGTTCTCGCCCTGGGGCGTGGCTTCCAGCGGCTTGCTGACCCATTTCGGCGGCGACGCGCTCGCCTGGCAGCAGCGCACGGTGCGCCTGGATACCGTGCTGGTCCATTCCGACCCGCAAACGCTGCGCCGCTATCGTCTGGGCGATGTCATCTCCGGCGGCCTTGCCTGGAGCCGGCCGGTGCGCCTGGGCGGGCTGCGCGTCAGCTCGGATTTTTCGATGCGCCCGGACCTGATCACCTTTCCGCTGCCCACGCTGGGCGGCGCCGCGACGGTGCCTTCCACCGTGGACGTGCTGGTCAACGGCCAGCGGGTGCTGTCGCGCGAAGTGCCGCCCGGCCCGTTCGAGGTGCCGCAGCTGCCGGTGGTCACCGGCGCCGGCACCATCACCCTCAACGTGACCGACGCGCTGGGCCGGCAGACCACGCAGACGCTGCCGTTCTACGCCGCCTCGCAGCTGCTCGCGCCGGGCCTGCAGACCTATTCGCTCGAAGCCGGCGCGCTGCGGCGCAACTGGGGCAGCGTCAGCAACGATTACGGCGACACCGTGGCCTCGGCGAGCTACCGCCGCGGCCTGAGCGCGCGGCTCACCGCCGAAACGCACGCGGAAGCGGCCTCCGGCCTCGGCCTGTTCGGCGCCGGCCTGGTGGCCAACCTGGCCGATCTGGCGGTCGCGAATCTCGCCGCCGCCGCCAGCACGGGCGATGGCGAGCGCGGCCTGCAGCTCAGCGCCGGCCTGCAGCACCTGGGCCGGGTGTTCAGCGTCAGCGCCCAGGCGAGTTTCGCCGGCCGGCAGTTCAGCGACCTCGGCACGATCGACGGCGATCCGGTGCCGTGGCGGCAGATTTACGCCAGCGCCGGCCTCGCGCTGGGCGGCGCGGGCTCGTTCGGCCTCGCCTATGCCGGCATCGACCGCGACGGGCGTGCCATGCCGCGTTGGTATGCCCCCTCGCCCGGCACCGTTCCGCCCATCGGATACTACGACCTGCAGGCCCAGCACCAGCGCATGCTGACCGCCAGCTATTCGGTGCAGGTAGGGGGCCGGGCCTCGCTCTACGCCACCGCCTACAAGGATTTCGCGCCCGGCGGCAGCAGCGGCGCCATGCTCGGCGTGACGCTGCCGCTGGGCAGCCGGGGGGCCTCGGCCAGCACCAGCATCGATCGCAGCGGCGGCGAAACGTCGTTTCAGCTGCAGGCCCAGCGCTCGGCCGACACGGTGGGCGAGTGGGGCTACCGCCTCTATCACGCCGGTGGCCAGTCCACGCACGACACCGGCGAGCTGAGTTACAAGTCGCCGTGGCTGTTCGGCTCGATCGGCGTGGATCAGATGAGCCAGCAGACCAGCTGGCGCGCCCAGGCGCGCGGCGCGCTGGTCACCGCCGACGGCGGCCTGTTCGCCAGCAACATCATCAACGACAGCTTCGCCGTGGTGGACACCGAAGGCGCGCCGGACATCCGCGTGCGCTACGAAAACCGCGACATGGGCCGCACCGACGGCGCCGGGCGCCTGCTGGTGCCCGAGCTGCGCTCGTTCGAGATCAACCAGCTGTCGATCGAGCCGACCGACGTGCCGCCCGACGCCAGCATCGCCACTACCCAGCAGAAAGTCCGCCCCATGGATCGCTCCGGCGTGGTGGTGAAATTCCCCATCCGCACCGTCCACAGCGCCCTGCTGCGGCTGGTCGACGCCAGCGGCAAGCCGCTGCCCCTGGGCAGCACGCTCACGCTCGAGGCAAGCGGCGCCGTGCTGCCGGTGGGCTACGACGGCGAAGCCTATGCCGAGGATCTGCAGGCCCACAACGTGGGCCGTGGGGAATTCCCCGACGGGCGGCGCTGCGTCGTGCGCTTCGATTACCGGCCGGTGCAGGGCGACATCCCGAGCCTCGGGCCATTGACTTGCCGGGAGGAGAAATGAGGGTGCACCAACGGCTCCTGCTGGCGCTGGGTTTGCTCGCGCCGCCGCTGGTGCGCGCCGCAAGCTGCCCGGTGAGTGCCACGGGCATCGGCTTCGGCAGCTACGACCCGCGCTCCGGCACGCCCACCGAGGCAACGGGAACCGTCACGGTGACCTGCCAGAGCGCCGCTCCCCCCGAATCGGGCAGCTACGGCATCGCCCTTGGCAGCGGCGCCAGCGGCAGCTATGCCGGCCGCGCGATGATGGCAGCCGGCGGCGCAGTGTTGTATTACCAGCTCTATACCGACGCCTCCCACACTGCCGTGTGGGGCGACGGCAGCGGTGGCAGTGCGGTGGTCAGTGGCGGCTATTCGCTGTCTGACGGCACCCCCCGCGCCTACGGCCACACCGTCTATGGCCGCATCCCCGCGGGCCAGTGGCCCGCTGCCGGCAGCTATACCGACACCATTACGGTGACGGTGACCTATTGATTTTCAAGACGACATGGACCAGCCGGCGAGGTCAGCCGGCCTGCCGGGCGACAAAAGCCATGTGCCGTTGCCACAGACCGCCCCCCCCCCGAGCAATGCTGAAAAATTCCCTCTTTGGCTTTTTTCAGCTCGCATCCGCGCGGCCGCCCGGACCCGGCCGACGCCGGGCCCGGGGCGTGATTCAGGCCGCCGGCTGCTCCAGGCTGTAGTCCGGCACTTCCACTTCGACGTCACCGTCCAGCAGCTTGGTGACGCAGGACAGGCGCGCATTCGGCGGCGCGCCCTCGGCCGCCAGCGTGCGCAGCTCGGTCGGGAACGGCGCACTCAGGTGCTCCATGCCGGACAGGATCAGCACGATGTCCGACCCGCAGCTGCCGAGCCCGCAGGAGGTGTGGATGGGGACCCCGCCGCGGCCCTTGATGAGGCCGAGCAGGCTCGAGCCCGGCATCACCTTGCGCCACGGGCCGCCGTT
>NZ_JAQVGQ010000176.1 GCF_028696615.1 Immundisolibacter sp.
CGAGCCGCCAGCCGGCGGGGAATTCGAGCGCGAAGTCGAGCTCGCGGTGGTAGAAGCGGTTGCCGCGGCGGATGCCCTGTGCGGCGCTGTCGCCGTAGACCAGGCCATCGATGTGCTTGAGATACACCTCGCGGCCGTCCGGGACCGGCTGGTCCGGCGCCAGGAACGACGCCTTGGTGAGCACTTGCTGCAGGCGCGTGTCCTCGTCCGGGTGGGTGGCGAACAGGCCGTGGTAGGTCTGCGGCTGCCGGCCCTCGGCCTTGGCCTGCTCGGTGGCGTAATCGGCCTGTGCCTTCAGCGTACGCAGCACGCCCAGGATGGCCTGTGGATCGTAGCCGGCGCGCGCCAGGTAGTCGGCGCCCAGGCCGTCGGCTTCGAGCTCGTGCTCACGCCCGTAGCCGCTCAGCAGCGCCTGCCCCAGCACGCCCAGCACGTTCTGCGCCACATTGCTGCCCATGCCGGGCACGAAGATGCCGCCGAGCGTCATGCCGAGCTGGGCGGCGGTGGCGGCGGTGTACTGGCGCACGGCGTGGCGGGCGGTGACGTGGCCGATCTCGTGCCCCAGCACGCCGGCCAGTTCCGCCTCACTGTTCAGGTATGCCAGGATTCCCCGCGTGACATACACGTAGCCGCCCGGCAGCGCAAAGGCGTTGACCTCGGTCGAATCGACCACCGTGAAGCGGTAAACCAGGTTCGGCCGGTGGCTGACCGCCGCCAGCTTCTCGCCCACGCCCTGCACATAGGCTTGCAGGGCCGCATCGTCGTACTTGCCGTAGACCTGCAGCACCTTGGGGTTCATGTCCCGGCCGATGGCGATTTCCTGCTGCTCGGACATCAGCGCCACCTCGCGCCGGCCGCTGACCGGATTGGTGGCGCAGGCGCCGAGCAGACAGCAGGCAAGGCTGGCGAGCAGCAGCGACCGGAACAGGCGGCTCAGTAGGACCATTCGATTTGCGAGGGATGCCATACGCGCAGCTGCGGGCGACCGTTGCGGGACTGGATTTTGCCGCGCGCGATCACCGTGCGGCCACGCCAGGCGCGGTGATCGGCCGGTTCGAAGGCCGACCAGTCGGCGCGGGCGATGCGCAGCTGTACACGCTGGTCGACCTTCAGCAGCACCCAGTCGCCGCGACGCCGGGCGCTGGTGACCCGCCCGCGCAGCACATGGTAGTTGCCGTCGGCGGGCACGCGCACGGCCGGCAGCGGGTTGTACGCCGGCAACGCCCAAAGTCCGCGCCGGGCCAGGCGCGCCTGGCGCTCGGCGGCCAGCAGGCAATCGGCCAGCGACGTGTTGGGCGGCATGATGAAGGTCACCGCCAAACCCTCCCGCAGCAGGGTTTCTTCGACGTTGATGCCGTCCGGGCGGAAGGTGTGCGCCAGATCACGCCCGTAGCGGTCGTGGGTCTGGCGATCGTAGGCCAGACGCAGCGGGCCGCCCGTGGGCGCCAGCGTGCGCAGGCGGTCCAGCGCGCGCCCGGCCAGCGGCTGCGGCGCGCCCTTGTGGTAATTCATTTCCGGCGCATCGATGCCGAGCAGGCGCACGCGACGGCCGTCGGCCAGGCGCAGGGTGTCGCCGTCGTAGTGACTGGCCACGGTGGCCGACTCGAGCCGGCTCGGCGGCCGGCAACCGGCCGCGGCCGCAGCGACCCACGCCAGCGCCGCCAGAAACGCAAAGGGCGCCAGCAGGCGCCCTTTGCGACACAGGCCGGCGAGCCGGCCGGGCATCAAGCCCTGCCGTAGCGGCGATTGAAGCGCTCCACCCGGCCGCGCCGGTCCCCGACCTTCTGCTTGCCGGTGTAGAACGGATGACAGCTCGAGCACACGTCGACATGCAGTTCCGGCTTGGCCAGCGCCGAGCGGGTCTGGAAGGTGTTGCCGCAGCTACAGGTGACGGTGACGGGTTCGTATTTGGGATGGATGTCGGGTTTCATGGCGCGATCTTCGGTTCGGTTGGGGCGCTCGGCGGGCCGCGCAGGATAGGCCAAAGCGCTTTGCCGGGCAAGTCTGGGGCGGCGCCGGCGCGGCGACGCCGCCCGCACCGTCACAGCAAGTGCTTGACGGCGTCGCGCTCCTCGAACAGCTCCTTGGCGGTGGCATCCATGCGCGCCCGGCTGAAGGCACTGATCGGCAGGTTCTGCACGATCTCGTAGCGACCGTCGCGGCAGGTGACCGGATACGAGTAGACGACGCCTGGCGCGATGCCGTAGCTGCCGTCGCTCGGGATGGCCATGCTGACCCAATCGCCGGCCGGCGTGCCCAGCGCCCAGCTGCGCATGTGGTCGATGGCGGACGACGCCGCCGACGCCGCGCTCGACGCGCCGCGAGCGGCGATGATGGCGGCACCGCGCTGCTGCACGGTGGGGATGAAATCGTTCTCCACCCAGGCCTGGTCCACCAGCTCGGTGGCCGGGCGGCCATCGACCAGCGCGTGCGAGATGTCCGGATACTGCGTGGAGGAATGGTTCCCCCACACCGTCATGCGGCGGATGGCCGACACCGGCTTGCCGGTTTTGGCGGCCAGCTGGCTGATGGCGCGGTTGTGATCCAGGCGCGTCATGGCGGTGAACTGGCGCGGGTCCAGATCCGGCGCGCTGCGGCTGGCGATCAGCGCGTTGGTGTTGGCCGGATTGCCCACCACCAGCACCTTGACGCCACGGCTGGCGTGGTCGTTGATGGCCCTGCCCTGCACGGTGAAGATGGCGCCGTTGGCCTCGAGCAGGTCCTTGCGCTCCATGCCGGGCCCGCGCGGCCGGGCTCCGACCAGGATGGCATAGTCGGCGTCCTTGAAGCCGACGTTCACATCGTCGGTGGCGACGATGTCCGCCAACAGCGGGAAGGCGCAGTCGCGCAGCTCCATCACCACCCCTTCCAGCGCCTTCATGGCCTGCGGCACCTCGATCAGCTGCAGGATGACCGGCTGGTCGGGACCGAGCATGTCACCGGCGGCGATGCGGAACAGCAGCGCGTAGCCGATCTGGCCGGCGCTGCCGGTGACGGCGATACGGACGGGCGTCTTCACGGGGCAAGTCCTCGGGGGTTGGCAGGAAAATCACGCCTTCATGGAGGCGAAGAATTCGGCGTTACTCTTGGTGTTCTTCAGGCGTTCGAGCAGGAACTCCATGGCCGCCACCTCGTCCATGGAAGCCAGCAGCCGGCGCAGGATCCACACCTTCTGCACCTCGTCCGGCTTCATCAGCAGCTCCTCGCGACGCGTGCCGGAGCGGTTGATGTTGATGGCCGGGAAGATGCGCCGCTCGGCGATCTTGCGCTCGAGGTGGATCTCCATGTTGCCGGTGCCCTTGAATTCCTCGTAGATCACGTCGTCCATGCGCGAGCCGGTCTCGACCAGCGTGGTGGCGATGATGGTGAGGCTGCCGCCCTCCTCGATGTTGCGCGCGGCACCGAAGAACTTTTTCGGCTTGTCGAGCGCGTGCGCGTCGACGCCGCCGGTGAGCACCTTGCCCGAGGACGGGATGACGGTGTTGTAGGCGCGTGCCAGGCGCGTGATCGAGTCGAGCAGGATCACCACGTCGCGTTTGTGCTCGACCAGGCGCTTGGCCTTCTCGATCACCATGTCGGCCACCTGCACGTGGCGCGTGGCGGCCTCGTCGAAGGTGCTGGCGATCACCTCGCCGCGCACCGTGCGGCGCATCTCGGTGACCTCCTCCGGGCGCTCGTCGATGAGCAGCACCATGAGGTAGATTTCAGGGTGATTGGCGGTCAGCGAGTGGGCGATCGACTGCAGCATCATGGTCTTGCCGGCCTTCGGCGGCGACACGATCAGGCCGCGCTGGCCTTTGCCGATCGGCGCCACCATGTCGATGATGCGCGGGGTGATGTCCTCGGTGGTGCCGTTGCCGCGCTCGAGCGTGAAGCGCTCGTCGGCGAACAGCGGCGTCAGGTTCTCGAACAGGATCTTGTTGCGCGCCGCTTCCAACGGCTCGAAGTTCAGCTGATCGATCTTCAGCAGCGCGAAGTAGCGCTCGCCGTCCTTGGGCGGGCGAATCTTGCCGGAGATGGTGTCACCGGTGCGCAGCCCGAAGCGCCGAATCTGACTTGGCGACACGTAGATGTCGTCCAGGCTCGCCAGGTACGAGTTGGTGTTCGAGCGCAGGAACCCGTAGCCGTCCGGCAGCAGTTCCATCACGCCTTCGCCGAAGATGTCCTCGCCCTTTTTGGCGTGCGCCTTCAGCAGCGCGAAGATGATTTCTTCTTTGCGTTGGCGAGCCGCGCCTTCCAGGCGAGCCTCCTGGGCCATGGCCACCAGTTCGGCCACCGGCGTTTGTTTCAGCGCAGTCAGATTCATAGGTATTGGTTGCGTTTGACGGGATGCGCCGCGGCGGCGTAAAGGGCGGCGGGGTTGGAGAAGCAGTCCGGGGGACGGACCGGGAATGCGGAACCTGGAAGTGGGCGTGTTGTTGTTGTCGTCGGCTGGGCGGCGCGATCAACCGCCGCGCGCCCGCCAGTCAGAAACGATTCGGCCGCCGTGCACGAACCGCGGCCGGGTGCCCGGCGCTTGCACCGAGGCCCTGTCGACCGTCACCGGGCGAGGCTGACCGCGCAGGCATCGCAATCAGAGATTGCTATCCAGCCAGGCGGCCAGCTGCGACTTCGACAGCGCGCCCACCTTGGTGGCCTCCACGTTGCCGCCCTTGAACAGCATCAGGGTCGGGATGCCGCGAATGCCGTAGCGCGGCGGCGTCTTGGGGTTCTCGTCCACGTTCAGCTTGGCCACCGTCAGTCGCCCGGCGTATTCCCGGGCGATCTCGTCCAACACCGGCGCGATCATTTTGCACGGCCCGCACCACTCGGCCCAGTAATCGACCAGCACCGGACCCGGTGCCTGCAGAACGTCCTGCTCGAAAGAATCGTCGGTGACGTGTTTGACGTGTTCGCTCATGAATCGCGCTACGCGTTGGAAGTGGTGGTCAGGCGATGGCTGCCCGCGGGGCTGCGGCTTTGCGCCAAGCCGCAGGAGGAAGAACGGAAGGGCTTGTCGGCATTCTAGTCCGCGCCGGACGCAAGTCAATAAGCAGCCGGTGCGCGCCGGTCGAGCAGACGGTACTGCAGCGCCTCGGCCAGGTGCGTGAGCTCCAGCCCGTCGCTGCCGGCGAGATCGGCGCAGGTGCGGGCGATGCGCAGCACGCGGTGCGTGGCGCGCGCGGACAGCCCCAAGGTGCCGATGGCGCGCGCCAGGAACTGTTGCTGTGCCTCGGTAAGAGGCGCCTGCCGGCGCAGCGCGCCGGCATCCAGGCGTGCATTCAGGCAGCCGGCCCGTGCCAGTTGACGCCGCTGCGCCGCCAGCACCCGCTCGCGCACCGCGGCCGACGGCTCGGCGCCGACATGGTCTTGCGCCAGCAGCAGTTCGTGCGCCACCGGCGGCAGCTCCACGTGCAGGTCGATGCGATCGAGCAGCGGCCCCGACAGGCGGGCGCGGTAGCGGCGCACCTGCTCGGGCGTGCACCGGCAGCGGCCGGCGGGGTCGCCGAGGTAGCCGCACGGGCAGGGATTCATGGCCGCCACCAGCTGGAAGCGCGCCGGGAACTGCGCCTTCAGACTCGCCCGCGCGATGCTGATGTGGCCGGACTCGAGCGGCTCGCGCAGCACCTCGAGCACCTGCCGGTCGAACTCCGGCAGCTCGTCCAAAAACAGCACCCCGTTGTGAGCGAGCGAGATCTCGCCCGGCCGCGGCGTGGTGCCGCCGCCCGCCAGGGCCGCCGCCGAGGCGGTGTGATGAGGGGCCCGCACCGGCCGCCGGCCCCAGTCGCGGACATCGAAACCGCCGAC
>NZ_JAQVGQ010000177.1 GCF_028696615.1 Immundisolibacter sp.
ACTCATAAGGATCGGTCATGCCCGGCATGCTTCACGACAAGGTCATCATCGTCACCGGCGGCGGTGGCGCCATTGGCGGCGGTATCGCGCGACTGGCCGCCGCCCAGGGCGCGCGGGTGGTAGTCAACGACATCGGCGGCTCGGTGGGCGGCGATGGCGTCGATGCCGGCCCGGCGCAGCGCATGGTGGACGAGATCCGCGCCGCCGGCGGGCAGGCCGTGGCCAGCACCGCGAGCGTGGCGTCCTGGGACGGCGCCCAGGCCATCGTGCAGACGGCCCTCGACGCCTTCGGACGGGTGGATGGCGTGGTCAACAACGCCGGCATCCTGCGCGATGCCATCTTTCACAAGATGTCGCCGCAGGACTTCGAGGCGGTGGTGCAGGTGCACCTGTTCGGTTCGTTTTACCTCAGTCGCGCCGTGGCGCCGCTGTTTCGCGAACAGGGCGGCGGCGCCTTCGTGCACATGACCTCCACCTCGGGCCTGATCGGCAACATCGGCCAGGCCAACTACGCGGCGGCCAAGCTCGGCATCGTCGGGCTATCGAAGTCGATCGCGCTCGACATGCAGCGCTTTGGCGTGCGCAGCAACTGCATCTCGCCATTCGCCTGGAGCCGCATGATCGGCTCCATTCCCACCGACACCCCCGAGCAACAGGCGCGCGTCGAGCGCCTGAAGCGCATGACGCCGGACAAGATCGCGCCGGTGGCGGTGTTTTTGCTGTCCGACGCCGCCGGCGAGGTCAACGGCCAGATCTTCGCCGTGCGCGCCAACGAGGTGTTTTTGATGTCGCAGTCGCGCCCGCTGCGCTCCATCCACCGCGACGGCGGCTGGACGCCCGAGCAGCTCGCCGAGCGCCTGCCGGCGGCATTTCGCGAGCAGTTCTACCCGCTCGCCGTGTCGGCCGACGTGTTCGCCTGGGATCCCATCTGATGGCCATCGACTATCAGCGCCTGCTGTCCTGGCCGGTGCCTGAAATTCGGCAGTCTTACGGCGTGCGCGACAGCCAGCTGTACGCGCTCGCCGTCGGCCTGGGCGCCGATCCGACCGACCTTCGCCAACTGCCGTTCGTCTATGAAAAAGACCCGCAGGCCCTGCCCACGCAGGCGGTGGTGCTGGGCTACCCCGGCTTGTGGATGAAAGACCCCGGCACCGGCATCGACTGGGTGCGCCTGGTGCACGCCGAGCAGGGCCTGACGCTGCACCGGCCGCTGCCAGCGAGCGGCGAGGTGATCGGCCGCACGCGCGTGGTCGGCATCAACGACAAGGGGCCCGGCAAAGGTGCCATCGTCTACAGCCAGCGCACGCTGCACGATGCAGAAAGCGACGAACTCATCGCGACGCTCGACATCAGCACGTTTTGCCGCGGCGACGGCGGCTGCGGCGGCAGCGATGCGCCACCGATGACGCTCGCCCCGACGCCCGAGCGCGCACCGGACGTGGTGTGCGAGCTGCCCACCCTGCCGCAGCAGGCGCTGCTGTACCGGTTGTGCGGGGACCTGAACCCGCTGCACGCGGACCCCGAGGTGGCGCGCGCGGCCGGCTTCGAGCGGCCGATCCTGCACGGCCTGTGCACGTTCGCGGTGGCCGGGCACGCGCTGCTGCGCACGGCGGGCGAGTACGACCCTAAGCGGCTGAGGTCGATGCAGGCGCGCTTCTCGGCGCCGGTCTACCCCGGCGAGACGCTGCGCACCGAGATCTGGCACGAGCGGAGCCGGATCGCGTTTCGCACCCGGGCGGTGGAGCGCGACGTCGTGGTGCTGAGCCACGGCCGGGCCGAGATCACCTCGACCTGACGTGAGGACTCAACAGGCCGTTGAAAAAGGGCTTTCCTGCCCTTTTCAACTCGGCTCGTCGCGGCACCGGTCCGCGACGGCCTCCGCAGATCGCGCGCTTGTCGTGCTTGATCTGCGGGCAAGCCATCCCTGGCTTGCCCCAACAGGCCGTTGAAAACGATTTTTCAACGGCCTGCCAATCCCCGCTGGCAGCACGCCGCCGGGGACACGCGCGTCAATCCAGCTTTCTGCGCTGCTGACGCTGCTTCTCGCCGGTGAGGTAGTAGTCGCCGCGTACCGCGAGATCGGCCTCCTCGGCCTCCTCCGCCGACCAGTGGCCGAGGTTGTAGCCGTACCAGGGCTTGCGCAGTTTCAGTTCCGGCAGGCCGAGCTCCTGCCACAGCTTGAGTGCGCCTTCCATGAACTCCTGCCGCGGCAGCGACACTGGCGGATAAGGCCAGTCGCGCGTGGCGTCGATCAGCAGGCCCGACATGCGCGGCTTCTCGCCGGTGAGACCACGATTGGCGCCCGGCGGCGCGATCGACGGGTCCAGCGGCATCAGCGGGATGTCGACGACGCGCACATCCCGATGCGGCTGCATGGCATAGGACAGCGCCCAGTAAATGGCACCCGGGTCGTGGATGTCGACGTCCTCGTCGACCACGATGGCGACCTTGCCGACGAATTTTTTCGCCAGGTGATCCAAGATGCGCTGGCCGTCGTCGTCCTTGCTGCGCCGGATACGCACCAGGCACACGCCGAACGAGCCCGAGGTTTCCGGGTAGTGGACTTCGAGCACGTTGTCGAAACCGCCCGCCTTGAGGTAATCGAAACAGGCCGCCTCCCAGCCGATGCCGCGGATCTTGGACGACTCGCTGGGCGGGAACTGAGAAAGAAACGCCTGATAAATCGGCTTGTTGCGCATGGTGATTGCAGTGACTTCCATGAACCAGGAATAGTCACGCGCCGCCATGTAGCCGGGGAATTCGCCAAACGGCCCTTCCATTTCCTGAAGACGCGTCGGCACGAACCCCTCGACCACGATCTGCGCCTGCGCCGGCACCAGCAGATCGTGCGACACACACTTGACCAGTTCCAGCGCGTGGCCGGCCAGACCACCGGCCACGTCGTACTCGCACACGTCGTTCGGCAGGCGCGTGACGGCGGTGTAGGACACCGCCGGCGGCACGCCGATGACGATGGCGGCTGGCATCTTCTCGTGCCCGCGCTCGCGCCACAGCTCGATGTGCCGGCGCATGCCCCAGCCCGGCGAGGCCGGGTACACGCCGATGCGGTCTTCGGCCTTGAGCTGGCCGCGGTAATTGCCGACGTTGTGCAGGCCGGTGTCGGGGTCCTTGCTGACCCAGTGCGAGGCGGTGGTGTAGGGCGCGTTGTCGAAGCCTGGGGTCGAGATCGGGATCGGCAGGCGCGACAGGCAGCGGTCCTTCAGGTCGTCACCGCGCAGGATCTGCTCGTGCACCGGGCCGTGGTCGACGATGACCGGCGCGATCGGGTTGGCCTGGGCGTGATCCCAGCGGCGCGGAATCTCCTCCACCGTGCACTTGAGGCCGAGCGCGTAGATGTCCGACGAGCCGGCCATCGCGCACAGTACCAGCGGCATGTCGTACTGGCGGCCCTTGGCGTCGATGATGTTCTCGAACAACCAGGCCTTGCGGTCCTTTTCCTCGAGGCCACGAAACTGCAGACGCACCAGCGGGTGCATCTGCGTGTCCTTGTCGATGGGGCGCGTGACGCGCTGCAATTTGCCGGCCGCTTCCAAAGCGGCGATGTACTCGTTCAGGTCGCGGTAATAGCGGGACGGCAGCTCGGACGCGGCGGTGGCCATGGCATCTCCTCCGATGGACAGGCAAACCGGGAGCGTAGCCGCCCGCTTACCGTACGGTCAATTGGGCGCGTCTGGTCTGGGCGAAAGCGGCCAGCGCCGACGCCCGACCGACCGCCAGATCGACCATCGGCCGGCCATGGTGCAGCAGATGAGGCGCGCCCATCGCCGCCAGCGCCTGGCTCACCAGCTGCTGCTGGCGCCGGGCAGCCGCAGCCGCGCGCACATTGGCATGCCGGCGCAAACCGCCAGCGGTGGGCCGCCGGCAGCGCCGGGTTGTCGGTCGGGCACAGCGAGCCGAAAAATCCCAGCGATGGAACTCTTCGGCATCGACCTCAAGGAAATTCTGAAAAATCCCCGCTTGGAATTGTTCAGCTCGCCGCCGCGCTGTGCACCCCCGCGGGGCGCTCCCTGAATCGACGACTTACGCCCTCGATTCAGGCCGGGCATCCTGCCCCGGGGGGGCGCTGAATGATTCAGCGTATCCCTAACAGGCCGTTGAAAAAGGGCTTCCTGCCCTTTTTCAACTCGGCTCGTCGCGGCACCTGTCCACAACGAGCCTCCCCCAAATCAAGCGCTTGACGCGCTTGATTTGGGGGCAAGCCATCCCTGGCTTGCCTGTTAACGCCCGGCGCGTGCCTGAATGATGTTCAGCGCCTTCAGCAGGTTCAGCGCCTCATGCACGCCGAAGTCGACTTTTGCCAGGTTGGCCTCGCCGGCGTCGGCCGCCGGCTGATCCGCCGCCTTCGAGTCCGCCGGCGCCGCCGACTTGGCCTTGCCGTTCGGATTGTCCAGATGGCGCGCCAGGTCACGCTCGCCGAGCGGCTGGAACGATTGTTCCACCGCCGTCAGCTGCATCCGTTCCAGCGGCACGTCGGGCTGGATGCCCTCGGCCTGAATGGAACGCCCCTTGGGCGTGAAATAGCGCGCCGTGGTCAGCTTCAGCGCAGCGGTTTCGCTGATCGGCAGGATGGTCTGCACCGAACCCTTGCCGAAGGTCTTTTCGCCCATGATGATGGCGCGGCCGTTGTCCTGCAGGGCACCGGCGACGATCTCCGAAGCCGACGCGGAACCCGCATTGACCAGCACCACGATCGGCACGCCGTCGAGGATGTCGCCCGCCGTGGCCGAGAAGCGCTGCTCGGCCTCCGGCCCACGGCCTTCGGTGTAGACGATGAGGCCATCGCTCAGGAAGGCGTCCGATACCGACACGGCGGCCGTCAGCACGCCGCCGGGATTGTTGCGCAGGTCCAGCACCAGGCCTTTGAGCGCGCCCGAGTTTTTTTCTTTCAGCGTGTTGACCGCCTCGCGCAGCTTGCGGCCGGTGTCCATCTGGAACTGCGACACGCGCAGGTAACCATACCCCGGCTCCAGCGTCCGGCTGCGCACGCTGTTGACCTTGATCACTGCCCGCGTCAGCTTGATCTGCAGCGGGCGCTCCACACCTTCACGCACGATGGTCAGCGTGATATCGGTGCCGGGCGCGCCGCGCATCAGTTTGACCGCCTCATTGAGCGTCAGCCCCTTCACGGCGGTGTCGTCGAGCCGGATGATGAGATCGCCGGCACGGATGCCGGCTTTCTGCGCCGGCGTGTCGTCGATGGGCGATATCACCTTCACGAAGCCGTCTTCCATGCCGACCTCGATGCCGAGGCCGCCGAATTCGCCCGAGGTGCCCTCTTTGAGTTCCTGGAATTCATCGCCTTCCAGGTAGGCCGAGTGTGGATCGAGCCCACTCAACATGCCGCGGATGGCGTTTTTGAGCAGATCGCTGTCGGAGACCGGCTCGACATAGTTCTGCCGGATGATGCCCAGCACCTCGCTGAACAGGCGTAGCTCCTGTACCGGCAGGTCCATGCCCGCCGCTGGCGAACCGTCACTGCGCTCGGCGTGGGCGCCGCCACGCTGCAACAGCAGGGCGCAGGAAAAACCGGCGGCGATCAGCAGCGACGCCTTCAACAGCTTGGACATGGACACTCCGCAGGGGGGCGCCGGCGGGCCGCATCACGCTGCCGGCGCGACATTCTTGAGGCGCAAAGTATACGGCCGCCGCGTGGCACTCATGTGCGGCGGGGGGCGCCGTGGGGCGGCGCCTGTGTACAATCGAATGTGTCATTGCGGTTGCAGATGCCGGGTTGGCGCCA
>NZ_JAQVGQ010000178.1 GCF_028696615.1 Immundisolibacter sp.
GCCGGCAGGCGTTTTTCGGTCAAATTGGCGGCCGCCAGCACCACCGCCGCGGCCGCCAGCACCACGCCGGACAGCGCCACCAGGCGCAGGAAATCGGCCGCCTGGCGGGTAATCTCACGGGTCTGGTCCAGACCCTCGTCGGCGGTCTGCACCTTGAGGTACGCCGGCAGGGCGGCGCGCAGCGCCTTGACCTGTCGCTGTATTTGGTCGGCCGGCGGCGCGTACAGCAGGCGGCTGCGTACCCGGCTTTGGTCCGACACCAGGCGCGTGGCCGGCAGGTCGGCGAGGTTCATCAGCACCCGCGGGCCGATGCTGAAGGCGCCGGCCACGCGGTCCGGCTCGGTGGCGATCACGCCGGCCACGCTGAACGCGGCATAGCCGAGCTCGATGCGGTCGCCGACGCCGATGCCAAGCTGCGCCAGCAGTACCGGCTCCACCCACACCGTGCCGGGCGCCGGCGCGCGGCGCGCACCCTGGCCTTCGATGACGAGCTCGCCGAGCAGCGGGTAGGCGTCGTCCACGGCTTTGAGCTCCACCAGGCGCAAACGCTCGCCGGCGGCGGCCATGGTGGGCAGCTCGACGGTCACCGATGCCGGCCGCAGCGCCGGCGGCAGGCTTTGCGCCAGCGGGCGCAGGTCGCGCTCGGCGGCGACGCGCACCGAGCCGCCGAGCAGCGTGGCGGCGCGTGCATCGATGGCCGCCTGCACGCGCTGCGCAAAGCCGCTCACGCTGCCAAGCGCCGCCACGCCGATGGCGACCGCCAGCAGCATGGCCCACAGCAGCGGGTCCGGCCGGCGCAGCTCGCCGCGCAGCATGCGCCCGGCGACGCGCAGCTCAGGCCGCATCGGTCAGCCTCCCGGCCGTCAGCTGCAGCCGGCGGTCGGCATGCGCGGCGAGCGCCTCGTCGTGGGTGACGATCACCAGCGTGGTGCCGGCGGCGCGGTTCAGCTCGAACATCAGCGCCTGCACCGCCTGCGCGCTGGCGCGGTCGAGGCTGCCGGTGGGTTCGTCGGCGAACAGCACCTGCGGGCGGCCGACGAAGGCGCGCGCCAGCGCCACGCGCTGCTGCTCGCCCCCGGACAGGGTGGGCGAGTAGTGGTGGGCGCGCTCGGCGAGACCGACGCGCGCCAGCATGTCGCGCGCCCGGGCGCGGGCGTCGCGGTCGCCGCGCAGCTCGAGCGGCAACGCCACGTTGTCGAGCGCGGTCAGGGTGTCGAGCAGCTGGAAGTTCTGGAACACGAAGCCGACGTGCTGGCGGCGCAGCGCCGCGCGGGCGTCCTCGTCGAGCGCGGTCAGCTCCTCACCGGCCAGCCACAGCCGCCCGGCGCTGGGCAGGTCCAGTCCCGCCAGCAGCGCCAGCAGCGTGGTCTTGCCGCTGCCGGATGGCCCGACGATGGCGCAGTGCTCGCCGTCGGCGATGGCAAGGTCGAGCGGCTGTAGGATGTCCAGCCTTCCCTGTGGCGAGGACACCCACTTGGCGACGTTCTGGGCGCGTATCACCTGCGTGTTGCTCCTGGTGTTGGCTGGCTGTTCGCGGGCGGCGCCACCGCTGCCGGCCGGCACCATCCTGGTGCTCGGCGACAGCCTGTCGGCCGGTTATGGCCTGCCGGCCGGCGCTGCCTGGCCGGCGCTGCTGGCCGCGCGCCTGGCGCAGCGCTCACCGGCCTGGCGGCTGGTGAACGCATCTATCAGTGGTGACACCAGCGCCGGTGGTCGCGCGCGCCTGCCGGCGCTGCTGGAAGGCGAGCGGCCGGTGCTGGTGCTGATCGAGCTCGGCGCCAACGACGCCCTGCGCGGTCAGCCGCTGGATGCCACCGCCGACAACCTGCGCGCCATGATCGCCGCCGCGCAGGCGGCCGGCGCGCGGGTGGGCCTGATCGGCATGCAGATTCCGCCGAACTTTGGCCCCATCTACACGCGCCAGTTCCACGCGCTGTACGAAAAAGTCGCCGCCGAGGCCGGCGTGCCGCTGCTGGATTTCCTGCTCGAGCCGATCGCCGGCGACCCGGCCATGTTCCAGGACGACGGCATCCACCCCACCGCGGCGGCGCAGGGGCCGATCGCCGATCACGTGGCGCGCTGGCTCAAGGCCGCCTTCGGCCTGCCGGCGCTGGCCGAAGACGGCTGAAGGCGCGCTCAGCCGCGCACGCCGGCCGTGGGCTGATCCGGCAGGGTGATGTTCAGTTCCAGGATGTCGCAGTCGCCCTGGTGGTCGACGTCCACCGTGACGGCGCTGTCGTCCACCGTCACGTAGCGGCGCACCACCTCCAGCAGGTCGCGCTGCAGGTTGGCGAAGTAGGGCGGCCGCGACTGCTCGCGCCGCTGGTGGGCAACCACGATCTGCAGGCGCTCCTTGGCCACCGAGGCGGTGTTTTTGCGCCCGCTGCGCAGAAATTCGATGATCCTCATGCGCGCCCTCCGAACAGTCGCCGCAGCAGGCCGCGTTCTTCCGTGACGAAGCGCAGCGGCTTGTCCTCGCCCAGGAACCGCGCCACCGTGTCGGCGTAAGCCTGCGCGGCGTCGCTGGTCTGCTCCAGGATCACCGGCGTGCCGGCGTTCGACGCCGCCAGCACGGCCGGCGACTCCGGAATCACGCCCAGCAGCGGGATGCCCAGAATCTCGCCGATGTCATCCAGGCTCAGCATCTCGCCCTTGCCGACCCGTTTGGGCGAGTAGCGCGTCACCACCAGATGCTCGCGCACCCGGCCGCCCTGTTCGGCGGCGCGCGTCTTGCTGGACAACAGGCCCAGGATGCGGTCCGAGTCGCGCACCGACGACACCTCGGGGTTGGTCACCACCAGCGCCTCGTCGGCGAAATACATGGCCAGGTGCGCGCCTTTTTCGATGCCGGCCGGCGAGTCGCACAGGATGTAGTCGAATTCTTTGGCCAGCTCGTCGAGCACGCGCCCGACGCCCTCGAGCGTCAACGCGTCCTTGTCGCGCGTCTGCGAGGCGGCCAGGATGGCCAGGCCCTCGACGCGCTTGTCGCGGATCAGCGCCTGATTCAGCTGCGCCTCGCCGTGGATGACGTTCACGAAGTCGTACACCACGCGCCGCTCGACACCCATGATGAGGTCGAGGTTGCGCAGGCCGACGTCGAAATCGATCAGCACGGTCCGGTGCCCGCGCAGCGCCAGGCCGGTGCCGAAGGCGGCGCTGGTGGTGGTTTTGCCCACCCCGCCCTTGCCGGAGGTGGTGACGATGATGCGTGCCAAGGGATGGTCCTCGTGTGCAGGGTGATGTCGCTAACGAAGCGCTGATTTATTCAACGCTTCTGTTCGAGGGCGGGCGTGTACCGCGCCGCAGCGAGCTGAAAAATCCAGGGACGGCATTTTTCAGTATTTGCTACAGCGCGGCGGTGACCAGGTCTTCGCCGTCGAGGTAGACCTGCGCCGGCTGCCCGCGCAGCGCGGGGTCGATGTCGTCCGCCACCTGAAAACAGCCGGCCACGGCGATCAGCTCGGCCTCGAGCGCGCGGCAGTAAATGCGCGCGCCGGTGTCGCCGCGCAGGCCGGCCAGCGCCCGCCCGCGCAGCGGCCCGTAGACATGGATGTGGCCTTCGGCCAGCAGCTCGGCGCCCGGGCTGACCGGCGCCAGCACGATCAGGTCACCGCGCGAGTACACCTGCTGGCCGGAGCGCACCGGCTGGGTGACCAGACGCGTGGTTGGTGCGGCGGGCGGGGTGGTCGCCGCTTGGCCGGCCTGCGCCGCGCTCGGCGGCGGCTCGTCCGGCACCGCCGGCGAGGCGGCTTCGGGGTCGACCGGCACCCGGCCTTCGCCGATCACGCCCAGGCCGAGCGCCGCCGCCTGGCTGGCCACCGCCTCGCCGCCGCCGCGCACCGCCACCGGCACGAAGCCGAGGCGGGCAGTCAGCGCGCGCAGGCCCGGCAGGTCCAGCGCCGCGGCGTGCGCAAGATCGGTGAGATCGATCAGCAGCGGCGCGCGGTCGAACAGCGCCGGCGCCTGCGCCACCCGCGCCGCCAGGCCGCTGTCGATGGCGGCCAGGTCCGTGCCGAGCGGTTTGAGCACGGTCAAGGTGACGAGGCTGCCTTTGAGGCGGAAAGCGGGGGTTTCGGACATGCGCGGTGGTGGGTCGATCAGGCTGCGCCCGGGGCCGATCGGGCCGGTGCCGTCGAGCTGTGGAATCGGTTGATTGTAACGCGGGACTTCGGTCGCCCCGGCGCCGCTCGCAGCGGCGAGCGGCGGCCTCACGGTTTGTGAAGAAATGCGCGTCCTGCGCATTGCTTGCGTTGCCCGTCCGGTACATGCCCGGACGGGCTCCCGCGAATCAAGCCCTTACGGGCTCGCTTCGCGTCCGGCCATCCCTGGCCGGCCTCGGAGCTTGAAAAATTCACAAGCTCTCAGCGCAGGATGGTGGGGTAAAGGCGGGCGGCGATCAGCACCAGCAGCGCCAGAAACAGCACCAGTACGGCCAGGTCCAGCCCCAGGCCGAACACGCTGTGTGCGCCGACCAGCATCAGCGCCCGCAGCGCATCGACCAGATAAGTGAGGGGATTGAAACGCGCCACCGCGGCCAGCCAGGGCGGCATCAGCGCCAGCGGGTAAATGGCGTTGCTGGCAAAGAAAAAAGGCATGGTGAGCAGCTGGCCGATGCCCATGAAGCGCTCGCGCGTCTTGACCAGGCAGGCGACGATCAGCGAGAAGGTCGAGAACACCGCCGAGCCCAGCACCGCGAAACCCAGCAAGGCGACGATGGTCGCCGGGTTGAAGCGCAGATGCACGCCCAGCAGCGCCGTCAGCGTGAAGATGACGGCGGCCTGCGACAGGCTGCGGATGCCGCTGCCAAGCGCCTTGCCGAGCACCAGCGCCCAGCGCGGCGCGGGGCTGACCAGGTATTTGGTCAGCACGCCGGCGTCGCGCTCCCAGATGGCCGACAGCCCATAGAAAATGGCGATGAACACGACGCTCTGGGCCAGGATGCCGGGGGCGAGAAAGTCGACATACGGCAGGCCGCCGGTCGGGATGGCGTTGGCCCGGCCCATCACCTGACCGAACATCAGCAGCCACAGGATCGGCTGCACCACGCGCGTCAGCAGCTCGACCGGGTCGTGCCGCAGTTTGCGCAGCTCGGCCTCGGCGATGGCCAGGGTCTGGGCGAGGTGATCGGCCAGGCCGAGCGGTGGCTTAACCATGGCGCCGGGCCGCCTGCCGCGTCTGCACGGCGCCGGCATACGAGCCGCCCTCGTCCGGCGCCCCGCCGGTGAGGGCGATGAACACCTCGTCCAGCGTGGCGGCGCCGAGCTGGGCTTTGAGTTCCTCCGGCGGGCCGCTCCTGACGATGCGCCCGTGGTGCACGAAAGCGACTGCGTGGCACAGCGCCTCGGCTTCCTCCATGTAGTGCGTGGTCATGAAGATGGTCGTGCCCCAGCGTTGCCACAGTGCCTGCACGTGCGTCCAGACGGCGTGCCGGGCGGTCGGGTCCAGGCCCACGGTCGGCTCGTCGAGGAACAGCACCTCGGGGCGATTGACCAGCGACTGGGCGATTTCGAGCCGCCGGATCATGCCGCCGGAGTAGTGGCGCACCAGCACCGCGGCGGCCTCGGTCAGGCCCATGAAGTCGAGCGCCTCGCGGATGCGCTCGCGCCGCTGCGCCGCCGGCACCCGGTACAGCTTGGCGAAGATCAGCAGGTTCTCGAAGCCGGTCAGGTCCGGATCGGCCGACAGCATTTGCGGCACGTAGCCGATATGCCGGCGCACCGCGCCGGCCTCGCGCACGACGTCGTAAC
>NZ_JAQVGQ010000179.1 GCF_028696615.1 Immundisolibacter sp.
CAGACGCCGCAGCACAAGCTCGCCGCCATCCGCGATCGCCAACAGCGCGGCGAGCGCGTGCTGATGGTCGGCGACGGCATCAACGACGCGCCGGTGCTGGCCGGCGCCGACGTGTCGGTGGCCATGGGCGGCGGCGCCGCGCTGGCGCAAACGCAGGCCGACTGCCTGCTGCTCGGCGGGCGCCTGGCACCGCTGCTGGACGGCGTCGACACCGCCCGGCGCACGCTCGCCGTGGTGCGGCAGAACCTCGCCTGGGCGGCGCTGTACAACCTCGTCGCCATGCCGGCGGCGGCGGCGGGCCTGGTCGCGCCCTGGCAGGCGGCGATTGGCATGTCGGTGAGCTCGGCGCTGGTGGTCGGCAACAGCCTGCGCCTGCTGCGCGCGCCGCGCCCCGCAGCCCCACCCCGAGCCGCGCCGCAGGTCGCGTGAAGCGCCGTGGAGAGCCTTTTCATCCTCATCCCGATCACGCTGCTGTTGGTGGGCGTGGCCATCGCCGTGTTCTTCTGGGCCGTGCGCAGCGGCCAGTTCGACGACCTCGACAGCCCGGCCTGGCGCATCCTGGGTGACGACGATGACCAGCCCCGGCGCTGAACTCGGCTTTGCCGCCGCGCTGCTGGCGGGTCTGGCCGGCAGCGGGCACTGCCTTGGCATGTGCGGCGGCATCAGCGCTGCGCTCGCCGGCGGCGGCCGGGGGCCCGCGTGGCTGAATGCGCTACTGCTCAGCGCCGGGCGCATCGCCAGCTACAGCCTGGCCGGCGCCATTGCCGGTACCGGTGGCGCGCTGCTCGGCCGTGGGCTGGACCTTTTGCGCTTGGGGCAGACGCTGCGACTCGGTTTTGGCCTGCTGCTGGTGGCGGTGGGGCTCACGCTGGCGCTGCGCTGGCGGGGGCTGCTACGCATCGAAGCGCTCGGCGGGCGCCTGTGGACGCGCCTCGCCCCAGCGCTCGAGGGCCTGCTGCCGCCACGCGGCCCGGCGCAGGCACTGCTGGCCGGCGCGCTGTGGGGCTGGCTGCCGTGCGGCCTGGTCTACAGCATGCTGACGCTGGCGCTCACGAGCGGCGCTGCCGACCGCGGTGCACTGGTGATGGCCGGTTTCGGCCTCGGCACACTGCCGGCGGTGGTCGGCGCCGGCAGCGCCGCGGCGGGCGCGCTGCGGTGGCTGCGCGGCAGCGCCGGGCAGCGCGCCGCCGGCCTGCTGCTGGCGGTGTTTGGCGCGTGGACCGCGCTCGGCGCGCTGCCGCACGGCCAGCACGCCGACCATCGGCCCGCTTCGCACACCGTGGAACATCATCATTGAGGAAACACCGCTGCGCGGATGGCACCCACCCGCCCTCGGCCGAGTGCCAAACACCAGGCAGCATCCCGGCCGGTAAAATCGAAACCGCCGACGCAGGAGGCGGAATCGTTCCAACCAGAGGCCAACCATGCTGAACCTGCGCACCGTGCTACTCGACCTGGGCGGCGTGTTCTATGAAGGCGCCGGCCTGCTGCCGGGCGCGCAAGAAGCGCTGGCGCGCCTGCGCGACAGCGGCCTTACGCTGCGCTTCGTCACCAACACCACCCGCCAGAGCCGCGTGGCGCTGCTGCAAGAACTCGCCGAGCGCGGCCTTGCGATCGGCGAAGACGAGCTCCTCACCCCGGCCGGCGCCGCCCGCGAAGTGCTGCGCGCCCGCGGCCTGCGTCCGCTGCTGCTGATCCACCCGGGCCTAGAAGCCGATTTCGCCGGCATCGACACCACCGACCCCAATGCGGTGGTGGTCGGCGATGCCGGCGAGCATTTCTGCTACGCCACCCTGAACCAGGCCTTTCGCCTGCTGCACCGCGGTGCGCCGCTGCTGGCGCTCGGCCGCAACCGCTACTTTCAGGACAGCGACGGCCTGTCGCTGGACGCCGGTCCGTTCGTCGCCGCGCTCGAGTACGCCGCCGACGTGAAAGCCAAGCTGCTGGGCAAGCCTGCACCGGCCCTGTTTGCCGCCGCGCTGCGGTTTCCGGCCTGTCTGCCGGCCGAGGCGGTCATGATCGGTGACGACGTGGAGGCCGACGTCAACGGCGCCATCGCCGCCGGCCTGCGCGGCATCCTGGTCAAAACCGGCAAATACCGCCCGGGCGACGAGAGCCGGCTGCAGGCCGGCGGCGCCGTGGCCGACGACATCGCTGCCGCCGTGGCCGGCCTGCTGAGCTGACCGCGCTGCGCCGCCTCACGCCGGGTGTGGGCCTTGTCGCGGCGAGCTGGAGACCCAACACTGGTGGCATGAACTTCCCAAAGAACGACATCGCTCGTTCTTTTTTTCGACCCGGTTCCGTTTTTTTGACGACTTCCCAACCCAGCAAAAGGAGCATTCTGGTGAGTAAATCCATGACCCTCGTCGTCGCTGACAAAGCGCGGGCGCGGCTGTTTCGGGCCGACAAACCCCTCGGGCCGATCACCGAGATCGCGGATTTCACCCACCCCGAAAGCCGCCTGCCGGTGCGCGAATTGCTGAGCGACGCCCATGGACGCGCCTTCGACAGCGCCGGCCAAGGCCGCCACGCCATGGAGACCGACGTCGACCCGCGCCGCCAGGAAGCGCTGCGCTTTGCGACCGAACTGGCCCGAGAGCTGGAACAACGGCGCGTGCGGAACGAATTCGACTGCCTGGGGCTGGTGGCGGCGCCGGAATTCCTGGGACTGTTGCGCGATGCACTATCCGACCAATGCCGCGCCTTGGTGTGCCTGGAGGTGGACAAGGACCTGACGCACCTGCAGCAGGCTGCGCAAATTCGCAGC
Organism: Immundisolibacter sp.; assembly: GCF_028696615.1. Taxonomy (GTDB): domain Bacteria; phylum Pseudomonadota; class Gammaproteobacteria; order Immundisolibacterales; family Immundisolibacteraceae; genus Immundisolibacter. The sequence continues at coordinate 2,768 of NZ_JAQVGQ010000179.1, forward strand.
CTGCTGCCGGAAAAGCTGTTCTCGGCGCTTTGAGACCGGCCTGACGCGATCCGTGCCAGGCCGTTGAAAAAGCCTTTTCAACGGCCTGGCAAAGGACGCGCCGCGCTGATTCAATGGCGTAAGCCGTTGATTCAGGGAAAGCCGTGCGCGCATGACCCTTGCTCGTGCAAGCCGGACGAGGCCGGCGCTGGACTGTTTCAGCCTATGCGTCACGCCTGGTAGCTGCGCAGCACCCGCCCCGGCCGGGCGCCGTCGCGGTAGGCGCCGTTCTCGAACAGCACCTCGCCGGCCACGATGGTGGCGCGCACGCCGGTCGAATGCGTCACGAAACGCCGCCCGCCGCCCGGCAGGTCGGTGGCCCACTGCTTGTCGCCGCAGGCCACCGTGGCGGGATCGAAGATCACCAGATCAGCCGCCTTGCCGACGGCGAGCACGCCGCGGTCGATGCCGAACAGCTGCGCCGGGATCGACGTGAGCTTGCGTACGCCCTGCTCGAGCGTGAGCGCGCCCGTCTCGCGCACCCAGCGCTGCAGCAGGTGCGTGCTGTAGCCGGCATCGCACAGCATGTCCAGATGCGCGCCGGCGTCCGAGAGTCCGATCAATAGCCGGTCGTCCTGCACCAGCGGGATGGTGTCGGCGGGGTCGTAGTTGAGCGCAATGAGGTCGAAGGTGCTGCGCAGCTCGTCCTCGACAGCGATCTCGACCAGCAAGTCCATGGGGTCGCGGCCGCTCGCATCGGCGAGCTGGCGCAGGCTCTGGCCGCTCCGGGCGATGTCACGCGCCTGGTCGCTGACGCCGTCCAGCACGTAGAAGCGGCTCCAGATGTCGCGCCCGAACGCCGGGATGGTCTCAAGATCGTCCCGGAACGACTGGCGGAATTTGGGGTCCGCGTAGGTGGCGAGCTTTTGCTCGCGCGACAGGCGCATCACCGGCTGCCAGCTCGGGAACACGCCCAGGATGTACGGATTGGCGAGGTTGAGCTGAAACCGCAGCGGCCGGCAGGTGGTCTGCGGCACCGCCTTGTCCCAACCGGTCAGGTCCGCCACCGCGGCCAAGCGCTGCTCGTACGAGCGCGGCTGCTCGGCGGCGTTGACCACGGCGAGCCAGGTCACCGGGCGCGAGCTCTCGCGCACCAAAAGCTCCAGGAAATCGTGCTCGTCCTGCCCCATCTCGCCGCCGAGCTTGAGGGCGAGTTCCACCGCGCCACGCCGCACGTCCCGCAGCACGCCGCACAGCGCGCGATGCTCGTCAAGACTCGCGTTGCGGCAGGCCACCGGCTTGCCCTGATAGCCCACGTGCACGCCCTCGCGGGTGGTGGAGTAGCCGAACGCGCCGGCCTCCATGGCGCCCGCAAATGCGCGCGTCATGGAGGCGATTTCGTCGGGATTGGCGGCGCGTTCGAGCGAGGCCGCGCCCATCGCGTAGTGCCGCAGCGGCGTCATCGCCACCAGCGGCGCCACGTTGATGCCAAGCCCCCGCCGGTCGAGCGCGTCCAGGTAGTCGCCGAAGTGCTCCCACTGCCAGTCGATGCCGGCGCGCATCACGTCCAGCGGAATGCCCTCGACGTTGACCAGATCACCCATCAAAAATTCGCGCATATCGGCGCGCACCGGTGCCGTACCCACGCCGCAGTTGCCCATCACGGCGGTGGTCACGCCGTGCTCGGCGGACGGCGTGAGCAACGCGTCCCAAACGACTTGGGCGTCGAAGTGGGTGTGCGGATCGACGAAACCGGGCGCCACCACCTCGCCGTTGGCGTCGATGCGCTGCGCCGCCTCGCCCATCACCGCGCCGAGCGCGACGATGCGCCCAGCTTTGACCGCCACCCCGCCGGGGTAGGCCGGCGCGCCGGTGCCATCGACGATGCGGGCATTTTCGATCAGCAGGTCGTACATCATGCCCCCCTCAAACGTGGTACAGGTCGAGCACGGTCGGAATGAAGTCGTTCATCAGCGTGATGCGCTTGCCGGCGATGCGCCAGGCATCGCCCTGTTGCGCCAGCCGATGTTCGTACAGCCCGAAAAATGCCCCCACCTGCTTGTTGCGAAAGTAATCGACCCGGAACGACGCATGCAGCGTCATGCGGCCCGGCGCGTGGTCCAGTAGCAGGATGTTGCTGACCTGATGACAGGTGCGCGGCAGCGGCACCGACGCCGGCGAGGCGCCCGACACGAAGCGCTCCACGCGCTCGCGCAGCCGCTCGCGACCGGCCAGATACAGCAACGAGATTTCTGCCTGGGGATCGGTGATCTGCACGTGCTCGCCCACCCACGACGGCGCCCACAGCACGCAGTCCTCGGTGTAGAGCGCCAGCCAGTCGTCCCAGCGCTGGCGGTCGAGGCAATAACCCTCGCGGTACAGCAGCTCGCTGCCGGCGGCAAGCAACGCGGCCGGGCTCACGACTGCACCCCCAGCGCATCGGCCTGGCCGCGCTGCATCTGTTCGAGCCAACCCTGATAGACACCGAGGTACACCGCCTCACCCTGGATGCCGATGTTGCCGCTGATGGAGTGCAGCGGTTCGATGCCGACCGCGCGTGCCGCCTCGTCCGGGCCGTCGCGCAGCAGCGCGAGCCCGCGGTGATAACCCTGGTTCCACACGATGCTGCGCGCCTGATCGCCGAGCTGGCAGCGTTCGTAGATGACCGTATCGTCGGGCGTCGCGACGCCGGTGGCGCTGAAGAAATCCTCGTACTGACGGATGCGCAGCGCGCGCGCCTGCGGCGGCTCGCCCTTTGGCGCCAGACAGAACGCATACACTTCGGTTTTGTCCACCGCCACCGGACGCAGCAAACGCATCTGGAAGGTAGCGCTTTCCACCAGCAGGATGTTCGGGAAGATGGCGATCACCCGGCCGCTGACCATCATGTCGGCCTTGGCCTCGCCGAAGCGCTCGGCCATCTGCTGCCACAGCGCATACGACGGGCGATCCTCGCGCCGACCGGCGCCGCGCAGCCACATGC
>NZ_JAQVGQ010000180.1 GCF_028696615.1 Immundisolibacter sp.
ATAGGCCTGCTCGTGGCGCAGCGCGGCGGCGAAGGCGCGGATCAGACGCTCCTTGTCCGCCGCTGGCAGGTGCGGGTCGGCGCGCAGCACGGATTTGCCGCCGCCGTGCGGCAGGCCGGCGGCGGCGTTCTTGAGCGTCATGGCGCGCGCCAGACGCGCGCACTCGGCGGTGGTCACGTCCGGCGCCATGCGCAGGCCGCCGATGGCCGGCCCGCAGGCCAGGTTGTCGAGCACCACCGTGGCGGCCAGCCCAAGTGCCGGCTGATGGATGTGGATGACGCGGGCCGGGCCCAGATCGTCGGCGAACGGCAGCTCGGGATGCATGCGATAACCCCTGCGCGGGTGGACTGGCGGTGGACAATATAAGCAGCACCCTGCGCCATACTGCCCTGACTGCCGTCAGCCGCCGCCCGCCAAAAAGGGCCCACAAGCGGCGCGCGGCGGCGCGGTCTTTGCTTCGAACCTCATCCGCAGACTCGTTGCATGATTGCCGCATCGTAGCTGCCGCCCCAAACGATCCCAACGGAGCCCGCATGCGCATTCGACACGCCATCATTGCCGGCCTGGCCCTGCTCGCCGGCCGCCTCGCCAGCGCCGGCACGCCGTCCGCCGCAGTGCCGGACGACGCCTTCCTCGCCGGCTACGCCGCGGCGGTGCTCGAGCAGCGCCTCGGCTGGCCGGCCGGCAGTTACACGCTCGAGGTCAGCGACGGCCGCGTGCGTCTGGACGGCAGCGGGCACGCCGATGCCGAGGCAGCGCAGCGGGCGCTGGCGACGGTGGCCGGCGTGCGTTCGGTGCGTCTGGTCGACAGCCCCAAGCAGGCCAGGGCCGCGCGTGGGCGCTGGTTTCCGACCGCCGAGCTGTTCCGCCCGGCGCTGGCCGACCCCAAGGAGCCGCGTTTTTTCATCTCGCCGCGCCATTACGACACCGGCAGCGAGAACCTGTGGCTGGTCGAGGTCGGCTACGGCGCCAATTTTCCGGTCTACGGGCGCATCGACGCCGCCGGCGACGGCTGGAACGTCGGCATCTCCGGCGGCCTGTTCGGCCTGTTCAACCTGGAAGCAGACTCCTTCGACCTGATCAACGCCGACTACACGGTCGGCATTCCCTTCACCTGGCGGCAGGGTGCCCGCAGCGCCCGGCTGCGCCTGTACCACCAGAGCTCGCACCTGGGCGACGAGTACCTGCTGAACGCGGCGCCCGAGCGCATCAACCTCAGTTTCGAGTCGCTCGAGGCGCTGCTGGCCTACGACCTCGAGCCGTTTCGCGTCTACGGCGGCGGCGAGGTGCTGCTGCATCGCGAGCCGGGTGACCTGGACCGGCTGATGGCCCACGCCGGCATCGAGTACTTCAGCCGCCAGCCGGCCACGCTGCTGCCCGGCCTGCGCGGGCGGCCGTTCGCCGGGCTGGATTTGAAGTCGTTCGAAGAACACGACTGGAAGCTCGACAGCAGCCTCAAGCTCGGCATGCAGTTCGACGCCCCGCGCTCGGACCACTACCTGCGCCTGCTGCTGGAGGGCTACCACGGCTACTCGCCGCACGGCCAGTTCTACTCGGACCGCATTTCCTACTTTGGCCTCGGCGTGCAGTTCGGGATTTGACCCCGGCTCGACCACGCCCGGCCGCGTTGTCCATCTCCTGACCGTCGATGCAATACAAGGACTACTACCAGACGCTCGGCCTGGCGCGCGACGCCAGCGCCGACGACATCAAGCGCGCCTACCGCCGGCTGGCGCGCAAATACCACCCGGACGTCAGCAAGGAGCCGAACGCCGAGAACCGCTTCAAAGAAGTGGCCGAGGCCTACGAGGTGCTCAAGGACCCCGAAAAGCGCGCCGCCTACGATCAGCTCGGCAGCCACTGGCGGGCCGGCCAGGGCTTCACGCCGCCGCCGGGCTGGGGCGGCTTCGAGTCCCGCGGCGGCGGGGGCGGTTTCAGCGATTTCTTCGACAGCCTGTTCGGCAGCGGCTTTACCGGCCCGCACGGTCGGCGGCGCGCGGCCGGCCGCGAGGATCAGCACGCCCGGGTGCAGATCACGCTCGAGGACGCCTTCCACGGCAGCACGCGCACGGTGAACCTCAGCCAGCCCGGCGCGCGCGCCCGCGCGCTCGAGGTGCGCATCCCCAAGGGCGTGCGGCCCGGCCAGCGCATCCGCCTGGCCGGCCAGGGCAGCGGCGGCGGCGATCTATACCTAGAAGTCGAGTTCGCGCCACATCGGCTGTACCGCCTGGATGGCACCGACCTGTACCTCGACCTGCCGGTGGCGCCCTGGGAGGCGGCGCTCGGCGCCACCGTCAGGGTGCCGACCCTGGGCGGGCCGGTCGAGCTGAGCATCCCGGCCGGCTCGCAAAGCGGTGACAAGCTGCGCCTGCGCGGGCGCGGCCTGCCGGCCAAACCGACGCCGGGCGATCAGTACGTGGTGCTGAAGATGGTGACGCCGCCGGCCAGCAGCGAAGCCGTGCGCGAGCTGTACCGGCGCCTGGCCGCCGAGACGGCCTGCGACCCGCGGCGCGGTTTGTTCGGGTAAAGACGGCGCCGGCGTCAGGATGCCGGCCGCTGCCAGAGCACGTCCGGCACGCCGGCGGCGCGGTTCAGGCTGCGCGCCATCACGAACAGCAGATCCGACAGCCGGTTCAGGTACTTGAGACCCATCTCGCCGCCCGCTTCCTGCGCCAGCAACGTCACCACCCGCCGCTCGGCGCGCCGGCACACGGTGCGCGCCAGGTGACACACCGCCGCCGCCGGGCTGCCACCGGGCAAGATGAAGTCGGCGAGCGGCTCCAGGTCCTCGTTGAGCTGGTCCAGCCAGCTTTCGAGCACCGCCACGTGGGCGTCGGTGAGGATGCTGTGGCCGGGAATGCACAGCTCGCCACCCAGATCGAACAGCCGGTGCTGAATCTCGCCCAGCCAGCCGTCGAGCGGCCCGGGCAAGGCGTGCGCGCGCAGCATGCCGATGACGCTGTTGAGCTCGTCCACGGTGCCATAGGCCTCGACGCGGACGGCATCCTTGGCCACGCGCGAGCCGTCACCAAGACCCGTCGTGCCCTTGTCGCCGGTGCGGGTGTAGATGCGCGTCAGGCGTTTACCCATGCGGAACTCCGGAGTGCGGTGTTACGGCAGATGCAGCGGCGGCTGGCCGGCGCGCTCGCGCATCTGCTCGATGGCGGCGCGCACCTGCGGGCGCGATACCAGCCAGCGTTCGAGGTGGTATTTGCCGGGCAGGTCCAGCAGCGCAAACGATGCCAGCACCGTCACGATGCCCGGCCCCGGCAGCACGATCATCGCCAAACCCGCCACCAGCAGCACCGCGCCGAGCGCGTTTTTTAGGATCCGCACGGTATAGCGCAGCACCCAGTGGCCGGTGTGCGGCTGCGGCGGACGGCGCTCGCGGTAGAAATAATCCTGCGGCAGGCGCGCCACCAGCACCGGCAGCAGCAGCACGGTGGCCACCAGGGTCAACACCGACACCGGCGTCGCCCAGGCCAGCCAACGCGGCTCGATGCCGGCCAGTGCCAGCAGGCGCACGGCCAGTTCCTGCGCGGCGTCGATCATGGCGCACCCTGCGCCCGGGCCAGCCGGTCCGGCGTGCCCACGTCCAGCCAGGCGCCGGCGTAGTGCTCGCCATAGAGCTGCCCGGCATCGGCGGCGGCGCGCAGCAGCGGCGTCAGGCTGAAGACGTCCTCGCCGACGCCGTCCAGCAGGCGCGGGTCAATCACGCCGAGTCCCGCGTAGGTGAGCATCGGCGCGCCGTGGTTGGCCAGCCGGCCGTTGGCGCCGAGCGCGAAGTCCCCGGCCGGGTTGTGATCCGGGTTGTCGACCAGGATCAGATGCGCCAGGCCCGGCAGCGGCCGGCGCAGGCGGGCGAAGGGGTAGTCGCAGCTCACGTCGGCGTTGACCAGCAAAAACGGCGCCGCACCCAGCAGCGGCAGCGCGCGCTTGACGCCGCCACCGGTGCCGAGCGGGCCATCCGGCTCGCGCGAGTAGACGATGCGCGCCCCGAAGCGGCCGCCGTCGCCGAGTGCCGCCTCAATCTTGTCGCCAAGATACGCCAGGTTCACCACCAGCTCGGTGAAGCCGGCCGCCACCAGTGCCTCGACCCGGTGCACGATCAGCGGCTTGCCATTCACCGCCAGCAGCGGCTTGGGCAGCTGGCGCGTGAGCGCGCCCATGCGCGTGCCAAGCCCGGCGGCCAGGATCATCGCCTTCATGCCGCCCGTCCGTGCAGCTGCGCGAGCAGGTCGGCGAGCGGAGCGAGTGCCGGCGTGCGCCCGGCGGCCGCCTCGATGTAAGCGAGAAAGCGCGGCGTCTCGGCCAGATACCGCGGCTTGCCGTCGCGGTAATTCAGGCGCGCGAAGATGCCGAGCACCTTCAGGTGCCGCTGCGCGCCCATCACATCGCAGTCGGCCTCGAACGCCTCGAAGCTCGCCGGCACCGGCACGCCGGCCGCCCGCGCCTGCCGCCAGTAATCGGCCAACCAGCGCCGTTCGCGCTCGGGCGGCCAGGACAGAAAGGCATCACGCAGCAGCGAGGTCGGGTCGTAGCTGACCGGCCCGTACACGGCATCCTGAAAATCGAGAATGCCGACCCCGCCCGGCGCGCCTGCCGCCGGCATCAGGTTGCGCGGCATGTAGTCGCGGTGCACATAAACGCGCGGCTGCGCCAGCGCATGCTCGATCAGCAGACTGCGCACTGCCTGCCAAGTGGCGGCCTGCGCCGGCGTGAATCGGCGACCAAGGTGCCGGCCGACGTACCAGTCCGGGAACAGGTCCAGCTCGCGACCCAGCAGCGCCGCATCGTACGGCGGCAACACGCCCGGCCGGCTGGCCGCCTGCCAGCGCACCAGCGCCGCGATGGCATCGCCCATCAGCGCATCGGCGTTGGCGTCCGTCAGCACGTCCAGATAGGTCTGCCGGCCAAGATCGCTGAGCAGCAGAAAGCCGCGCTCGACATCGGCAGCCAGCACCGCAGGCGCGTTCAGGCTCGCCGCGCGCAGCACGCCGGCAACGTGAACGAACGGCCGGCAGTCCTCCTGCGGCGCAGGCGCATCCATGGCAATCAGCGTGCCGCCGGCGTGAGTCACGCGGAAATAACGGCGAAAACTCGCATCCGCCGACGCCGGCTCGAGCGTAAAGTCGGCCAACAGCCCGGCCAGCCAGGCAGCCAGCGCGGCAAGACGGGGATCGGAAACGGACGGCGTGGACACGAGCGGGCCGGATGACAGGACGGCCCCGCATTTTAGCCACTCGCCACCCGCGCCGCCGGCGTTAGCAGGCCGTTGAAAAACCTTTTCCAACGGCCTGTGAAGGCAAGCCAGGGATGGCTTGCCCCCACATCAATCGCATCGAGCGCTTGATGTGGGGGAACCTCGTTGCGGACATGTGCCGCGACGAGCCGAGTTGAAAAAGGGCAGGAAGCCCTTTTTCAACGGCCTGTTAGACGCTGCATGGCCCGCGCGCCTATAATCGCCGCCCGCGCGCCACCCAGGCCGGCGCGCCCCGTGCCGGTGTAGCTCAGTCGGTAGAGCAGCTGATTCGTAATCAGCAGGTCGGAGGTTCGAGTCCTCTCACCGGCACCATCAAATCAGTGACTTGGCTTTTCTTCCCGCCCCGGCTACGCCCTGCCGGGGCGCCGCGGATGCGTGCGTTGCGGCACCGCT
>NZ_JAQVGQ010000181.1 GCF_028696615.1 Immundisolibacter sp.
GCCGCCGGCCACCACAGCGCGAGCGCCATGCCCAGCTGGCGGGGCAACGCCGCCGGTTCGCGCGCGCCGTCGCGCAGCAAGAGTCCCCCCAGCCCCAGGCCGGCGATGGGCGAGAAAAAGCCGCTCACCGCCAGGGCGGTGACGAACAGGCCGTAACCTTCCACCCCCAGCACGCGGGCGAGCAGCACGACCATCGCCGCCTGCGCCGCCGCACGCAGCAGCAGCCAGCCGAACAAGCCACCGCTCGCGCGCAGGTAGCCGCCGGGGCGCCAGGCCAGCAGTTTGGTGAGAGTGGCGGGTGCGCTCAAGTCGGGCGGCTGGGTTCTGGCGCTGGCGGGGTGTGCAGCATATCGTCGCCGCGGCGCGGGTGCTTGAGCGGCCGCCAGCGGCGCGCTGCGGTGGCGCAGGTCCGGGCCGGCTGGTTTGGGCTGGGCGGTTCGCGGCTGAAGCCGCTCCTACGGCGTTCTCGGCGGTGGGGCGGCGCGGCGGCGGAGGGTTGGGGCGCGCGCCCTTCCCCCGGTCTGCGGCGAGCCTCGCCCGCACGCGGCAACACGACGGATGTAGGGCGGGTTAGGCGCAGCCGTAACCCGCCGGACCGCGAAACGCGGGCTGGCCGCGGCGGCTGGTTCGGGCTGGGGGAGTCGCGGCTGAAGCCGCTCCTACGTCCTGGCGGCGGGGTGGGTCAGCCGCCGAAGCGGCTTTGTGCGTAGGCACGCATGGCGGCATGTGCGGCGCACAGGGTGTCGACGAAATGCCGGGCGCTGAGCAACGCCGGCAGCATGGCTTCGGGGCGCTCGAAGTATTCGTGCACCAGCCGGTTGCGCACCAAGCGCATGGCAGCCCACTCGTCGGCGTGCTGCAGCAGGCCGAGGCGCTCGGCGCGGTGCAGGTTGTCGAGCGCAGCCGGGCAGCTCGGCGCTGGCGCGCAGCAGGGCCGGCAGCAGTTTGTCGACCAGCGTGTCCTGCATGCGCCCGAATTTGGCGCCAAAGGATTCCACCCGGTCGATGCCCTCGGGCGTGGCCAGGGTGTGCCGCAGCCAGGCTTCGGTGAGCTGCGCGTCCGGCAGGCCGCCGAACAGGCGCTCGCGCACGCCGAGCAGGTGGAATTCGTCGCGCGCCACCAGCGCCAGCAACTGGCGCAGCCGTTCCAGGGCCGGGTTGGGATCGGTCACAGGCGCACCCCGCTGGCGCGGGCGGCACGGTGGATGGCCTGCTCGGGCTCGCCCGGGCTGCGGGTGACGATGTCGATGCGCTGCTCGCCAAGTTCGCGCTGCAGGCGTGCGTACAGGCGGCCGGCGCGCTGCAGCGCCGTGGCAGTGTCGCAGGGCGTCTCGACGTACAGATCGATGTCACCGCCGCGCTGATCGGGGTCGGCGCGCGAGCCGAACAGCCACACGCCGGCGTCAGTACCGAAGATGTCTGCCACCGCGGCGCGGATGATGTCCACCTGTTGCGGCGGCAGGCGCACGGCGGTGGTTTGGGTGGCGGTCATGCGGCGATTTCCTGCGCGGTCGGGAAAAAGGGCAGCGCCTTTGTCGCGCTGCGCGGCAGATGGGGCTGCTGGCGGGTGTTTCGCCGGCACGACCGAGCCCGCCGGGACGCGCTGCCACCCCGGCCCGCCCCCTGCCGACCTGCGGCCACCCTCTTCTGGCCGGGGGAGAGGGCGTGTGGAGCAACGAGGGCGGTATCGGTGGTCAACCCGGAATTCCACCCGGCCTGCTCGGCAGTCGTCAGCCGGGTGTCGTGTGCTGGCGTAAATACGTCACGCCGGAAAGGTGCTCGAAATGCGCATCGCTGGTCACGACGGTCGCGCCGTGAGCGCGAGCGGTGGCATAGATCACGGCGTCGGCCATGGCCAATCGATGCTCCAGTGCCAACGCGGCCGCACCGAGTGCGAGGGATGTGTCCAGCGCCACCACGCGGGCCTGATGGGTGAGGCCGATGACTTCCAGCGCCAGGGTTTCGTCGCGTTCGCGCGTGATCCATTTGGCGAGTTCGTACTGGACCAGCGTCGGCACGAGCAGCACGTCGGTCTGCTCGAGATGGGGCCGAAAGGCGTCGGCCAGCGGCCCGTCGGTCAGCCACTCGATCCAGCCGCAGGTATCCACCAGCACCATTCAGACGCGATCCTGCCGTTCGCGCACATCGGCTGTGCCGGCACCGCGCAGGCGTCCGCGCAGCTCGTCCAGGCTGCGCTGCGGCACCAGCACGATGGACTCGCCGCGCGCCAACACAACGAACCGCTGGCCGGCGTGCAGGTTGAGCTGTTCACGCAGAGCCTTGGGGATGCTGATCTGGAATTTGGGCGATAGCGTGGCGGTGGCCATGGCGTTTTACCTATAGATTATCGATGATAAAAAAGTAAGGCGACGCACTTTGCGGCGCAACCCTGCGTGCTTTAGGAGCACTGTTTCAACGGCCTGCTAATGGCTTCCGGCGACCACCTTACCGCGCGGTCCATCGATCGAACGCCCGTTCTGCCTCGTCCTGGCTGATGGTGCCCTCGGTTTGCGCGCGCCGGATGCCCTGGTGGATTTTTTCCACCACATACAAGTGGTATTGGATGTCTTCGAGCGAGCAATCATCGGGCAACTTGTCGAGGAGTGCCCTTGCTTCGTCCTTTGCCGTGCTCATGCGTCATGACCTCGGTTTTTGGGAGCCGAAAGCCGGCGAAAATGCTGACCTTGGCCGGCCGCCCCTGTCGAGGGCAGGATGCCCCGGCGTGCCCAAAGAACGCAACTTCTTGATTAAGGAACCGCTGATTTATTCAGCGGTTCCCTCCGGGGCAGGATGCCCCGGCATGAATCAAGGGCGTAAGCCATTGATTCATGGAGCGCCGCGCGGGCGTGTACCGCGCGACGGCGAGCTGAAAAATTCCATGGACGGAATTTTTCAGCCCTTCCTTAACAGAGCGCAGCACGTAGGACGAGTTAGACGCAGCGGTAACCCGCCGGGCCGCGATACGCCGACGCCCATGGCGGAATACGCTGCGCCATTCCGCCCTGCGCGGCTGCCGGCGGCTGCGGAAATTTGTAGGAGCGGCTTCAGCCGCGAATGTCTCGACCTCCCCAACGGGGGCGGGTGGCATTCGCGGCTGAAGCCGCTCCCCTCCTACGGTTTCGGCGGCGCGGCGCTACCGGGCCCTGGCAATACCCCCGCCGGCGCGGTCGGTGTTGCGCAGCATCTGCACCTCGGGCGGGCGCTTGGGCCAGGACGGCATCATCAGCCACAGGCGCAGCAGGTGGCGCTTGCGTTCGGGCTCGGGCCAGTCCTGGTAGTCGGCGCGGGCGTGCAGGATGACGCGGTTGTTGATGAACTGCACCGCGGCCGGGTCGATGAGCATGTCGATTTTCATCTGCGGCCGGTCGGCCACGGCCTGCAGGTAGGCGATGGCTTCTTGTTCTATGGCCGGCAGCGCGCTGCGCGGCTCGCCGTTCGGGCCGCGGATGGCGGCCGGCAGGAAAAAGCAGTCCGGTTCGCCGTCGATGACGTTGAACACCGGGATGCGCTGCGCCGACACCGGCGGGTTGCCGGTGATGACCGTCTCGCTGCCGTAGTGAAAGCCACGGTACAGCACCGCCAGCAGGTCCGGCCGCTCGGCGAGGATGGCGTTGTGCACGGCGAACGAGCTCATCAGCGGCGTGGCGCCGCCGCTCTTGGCGGCCGCTAGGCACATGAGGCCGGTCACGTCGACCGGGTCCATGTGCACCTCGATCGGCCCACCGATGCCGTAGTAGCGGCCGACCTCGCCGCGGTCCTGCACGTGGCCGAGGCGGTCGCCGCGCTGGCTTTGCGACACGCCGACGCCCAGGTGCGTGCCCAGGCCCCACAGGATGATGCCGAGCTCGTCGTCGCTGTAGCGGGCGCGGTCGATGCCCTGCAGGCGCACGAAACCGCGGCCGCGGTGCAGGATGTCGGCCATGGCGGCCAGATCGTCCGCCAGCGCCGGCAGGTCGAACTCGGCCGGCGTGACGTCGTCCAGGTCGAGCCCCGCCTCGCGCACGCGGCGCACGGCGCGGTCGATGTCGGCCAGCGCCGCATCGGACAGGGTATAGACCCAATCGGCGGGATTGCGGTAGTCGGTGCCCTGCCACACGCAGGGACCGGTCACGGCTTGCGGCTGGTGCATGGCGTCTCCCCCTTGTTTCGGTGCCGCGGTGGCACCGATGATAGTCCGCCTAACGACCGATCGGCCAACATCCATCCCCGCTTACCAAGGAGAACCCTCATGAAACCCCTACCCGGCATGCTGACGCCCGAGACGCTGCCCTCCGGCACGCTCGACCCGCGCGATTTCATCAAGTATTCGCCGGACAAGGAAACCGTGGTGCCGGTGTACGCCGACGGGGCGGACCTGGGCATCGTGTCGTGGAACCTGCTGCCGGGGCAGGCCAACGAGTCGCACTCGCACCCGTACTCGGCGCATTGCTTCCTGATCGTCGAGGGCGAGGGGCATTACCTGAAGGGCGAGCCCGGCAGCGCCGACTATGCGGAATACCCCATCAAAGCCGGCCAGGCGGTGGTGATCCCGCGCAACCAGGTGCACGGCATCCGCAATACCGGCACCGCGCCGCTGTCGTATTTCGCCATCACCACCACGGCCGGCGGCGAGTATCAGCGCGTGGTCAATGGCGTGGTGCACACGTACTGAGTCGGGCGGGCGCCACACCAAAAAACAGCGCGCCGAAAAACTCCAGGGACGGAATTTTTCGGCACATCCAAACACAGGAGAAACGACGATGAGCCAGCACATCGGGGTCATCGGGCTCGGCAGTCTGGGCGCCAACATGGCGCGCCTGCTGGCCGAGGACGGCTATGTGGTGCACGCCTTCGACCTGGACCCGGCGCGCACCGCCGCGGCGGCCGAGCGGCCCGGCGTGACCGGCCACAACTCGGCCCGCGCGGTGGCCGAAAACTGCCCGCTGGTGCTGCTGTCGCTGCCGCAGTCCGAGGCGGTGGCCAGCGCCTGCCTGGAGCCGGACGGCATCATCGACGGCGCCCGCGACGGCCTGCTGGTGGTGGACACCACCTCCGGCTACCCGGAGCGCAGCCGCGACATCGCCGCCCAGCTGGCGCAGGCCGGCCTGCGCTACGTGGATGCCGCCATCACCGGCGAGGAGGGCGGCGCCAAGGCGTTGCCCAAGCGCGCGCTCACCTTCTGCGTTGGCGGCAGCGAGCCGGACGTGGCCCAGGCGCGGCCGATCCTGGAGCGCATGGCCCGTTACGTGTTCCACGTCGGCCCGGTCGGCGCCGGGCAGATCGTGAAGATGGTCAACAACATGGTCTGCTCGGCGGCCGGCGTGGCGGCCATCGAGGGCCTGCTGGTCGCCGCCAAGCACGGCATCGACGTGCAGCAGGCGGCGCAGGTGCTGGACAAGGGCACCGGTATGAATTTTTTCTGCAAGCGGCCGGAGTTCATGCTGACGCCGGGCTTCGAGGGCGGCTTCCAGCTCGGTCTGATGACCAAGGACCTGCGGCACATGTCGGAGTTTGCGCGCCGTTCGGACGTGCCGGCCATCGTCACCGATCACGTGTTCCACCTGTTCGAGCTGTTCGTGCGCGAGCAGGGCTACGGCGCCGACATCCTGCGCCAGGTGGACGTGATGCAGAAATGGGCCGG
>NZ_JAQVGQ010000182.1 GCF_028696615.1 Immundisolibacter sp.
AGCTGTTCAGCGGCTCGAAGCGCTGCTGGCCACCGTCGGCACCGCCGCGGCCGTCGAGCACGCGATAGGTTCCCGCCGCGTGCCATGCCATGCGAATGAAAAGCGGCCCATAGTTACCGTAGTCGGCAGGCCACCAATCTTGCGACGTGGTCATGACCTTTTTCAGGTCCGCCTTGACGGCGTCGAGGTCGAGACTCTCGAACGCCTTGGCATAGTCGAAATCTGCGCCCAACGGGTTGGACGATGCGTCGTGTACACGCAGCGGCGACAGATCGAGCCGATCCGGCCACCAGTCTTTATTGCTCATGATTTTTTGCGCCATTCCGGTCGATGCGGCACCGGTGTTGGCGGCATTGGCTACCGGCGCCAATGCGCTGGCGATGGCGATGCTGAGCGTCAAGCTTTTAAGGCGCATGGCCACTACTCCTTGCTTTTTGATTGAAAAAGTCTTCCGCATACTTGGCTTGCCCGACCGATCAGGCGCTCGGCGTGCCTGATCGGTCGGGTAAGGAAGCGCTGGTTTTAGTCAGCGTTCCTTTGCCCCGCCGCTCTCGAAATGTAGCGCGTGGGCACAGGCGAAGGCCCCGCAAAACGCGGGTCTGCCGAAGTGCGTGGGCAGTATAGATGTCTTGCGGCTGCAAGAACGCTGATCGCGATCATGTTATTTTTCAATCAGTTCGATTGATATTTTTTATCGTCATGAATGCAGTGCCGTCCACTCCCGCCGCAAAAAAATAGCGTGCGCCGGCGCGAGTCGCGGAGGTGTCGGGTCGAACCGGGTGATCCGTGGCGCATTGCGTGAAAGCGCCCGTTACCATCGACCTTGGCCCGGGCGACGCAGGCGCTGTGGCAAGAGTCTCGCCAGCGCTAATCGTCGCATCGATGCCTGCCAAGCAGAGCGACGCGACTTCGGTGTTGCGGGAGTGCACTGCGCCCGGCCTGGGCGGGAACGTGGCTGGTCGATCCGGTCTTGCAATTCCGCCGCTGGATGCCAAGCTAGGCGCAGATGTCCGTTTGTTGCCCGCCCGGAGCCCGCATGTCCGCCGACACCGTCTACGCCACCCCCGTCACCGACTACCCGCGCACCGCCGACGTGGAACGCCCGGAGCCCGCTGGCGCCGAGCGCGCGGCGCTGGAGGCGCGCATCCGCGAACTGCTGAAGGCGCAGGACGCGGTGCTGGTGGCGCATTACTACGTCGAGGACGCGCTGCAGGCGCTGGCCGAGTCATCGGGCGGCTACGTGTCGGACTCGCTCGACATGGCGCGTTTCGGCCACGAGCACCCGGCCTCGACGCTGGTGGTGGCCGGCGTGCGCTTCATGGGCGAGACGGCCAAGATCCTGAACCCCGAAAAGCGCGTGCTGATGCCGCAGCTCGAAGCGACCTGCTCGCTCGACCTAGGCTGCCCGGCGGATCGGTTCAGCGCCTTTTGCGACCAGCACCCGGACCGCACGGTGGTGGTGTATGCCAACACCTCGGCGGCGGTGAAGGCGCGTGCCGACTGGATGGTCACCTCGTCGTGCGCGGTGGACATCGTCGCCCACCTGCACCGGCAGGGGCAGAAGATCCTGTGGGCGCCCGACAAGCACCTCGGTGCCTACATCCGCGAGCAGACCGGTGCCGACATGCTGCTGTGGGACGGCGCCTGCATCGTGCACGAGGAGTTCAAGGGCGCCGAGCTCGAGGCGCTGCGCCGTGAGCACCCGCGGGCCAAGGTGCTGGTGCATCCGGAATCGCCGGCCAGCGTGATCGCCCAGGCCGACGTGGTCGGCTCCACCAGCCGCATGGTGCAGGCGGTGCGCGAGCTCGACGCCGACGAGTTCATCGTCGCCACCGACCGCGGCATCTTCCACAAGATGCGTCAGCTGGCGCCTGGCAAGCGCCTCATCGAGGCGCCGACCGCCGGCAAGAGCGCCACCTGCAAGAGCTGCGCGCACTGCCCATGGATGGCCATGAACAGCCTGACGGCGTTGCTGCACGCGCTCGAGACCGGCGAGGGCGAAATCCACGTCGACCCCGACATCGGCGCGCGGGCGCGCCGGCCGATCGAGCGCATGCTGGACTTCACCCGCCGGCAGAAATTGCAGACCGCCGGCGACGCCTGAGGCGGCGGTGGGGGTTCGCGGCTGAAGCCGCTCCTACAGGTCGATGCCCGCGTAGGAGCGGCTTCAGCCGCGAACCCATGCCAGCCAAGCCCGCGCAGATGCGGCTTCAGGCGCCAATCCGTACCGGCGGCGGTCGAGTAAACTCGGCGCCGATCGCGCCGCCTCACCGTCACCGGGACCGCCATGGAACACGACACCACCGATTTCGGCTTCAGCGAGGTGCCGGTCGCCGAAAAGGCGCGGCGCGTGCGCCAGGTGTTCGACTCGGTGGCGCCGCGCTACGACCTGATGAACGACCTCATGTCGCTGGGTCTGCACCGGGTCTGGAAGCACCTGGCGGTGGAGCTGGCCGCGGTGCGGCCGGGCGAGCGGGTGCTCGATCTGGCCGGCGGCACCGGCGATCTGACGCGCCTGCTAGCGCCGCGCGTGGGCAGCGCCGGGCGTGTGCTGCTGGCCGACATCAACGGCGCCATGCTGGCGCGCGGCCGCGACCGGCTGCTGGACGCCGGCGTGGCCGGCAACGTCGATTTTCTGCAGCTCGACGCCGAACGCCTGCCGCTGGCCGACCAGAGCCTCGACTGCGTGGTGATCGGTTTCGGCCTGCGAAACGTCACCGACAAGCAGGCGGCGCTGTGTGAGATGCATCGCGTGCTGAAACCCGGCGGCCGGGCGCTGGTGCTCGAGTTCTCGCGCCCGGTGCTGCCGGGCCTCAAGCCCCTGTACGACGCCTACAGCTTTCAGGTGCTGCCGCGCCTGGGGCGCCTGGTGGCCGGCGATGCTGCCAGCTACCGCTATCTGGCCGAATCGATCCGCCGCCACCCGGATCAGGACACGCTGCTTTCCATGCTGCACGCGGCCGGTTTCGAGCGTTGCCAGTATTTCAACTTCACCGGCGGCATCGTGGCGGTGCACCGCGGTTACCGGCTGTGACGGCTCGGTCGGCCGCGGCCGCCGGCGGGCCGCTGGCGGTGCTCGAGATTGCGCTGAACCGCCTGCTGGCGCTCGATCCGGCCACGCTGCAGCGCCTGGCCGCGCTCGACGGGCGGGTGATCGAGTTCAACCTGCCGGCGCTTGGCCTGCGCTTTGCCGTGGTGCCGCACGGCCATGGCCTGCAGCTTGTGGTGCCAGCGCCGGCCGAGGTCGACGTGCGCATCGAAGGTCGCCTGGCGGACCTGCTGGCGGCGCAGGCCGAGGGTGACACGCGCGGACTCAAGATCGACGGCGACAAGCAGCTGGCCGGCGCCTTTGCCGCCGCGCTGCGCGAGGCGCGCATCGACTGGCCCGAGCTGCTGGCGCCGCTGGCGGGCGACGTGCTGGCGCAGCGCGGCGCGCAGGCGGCGGGCGCGGTGCAGCAGGCGCTGCACGAGGCGGCCTGGTCGGTGCTGCGCAGCGGCGCCGAGTTCTTGCAGTACGAACAGCCGCAGCTGGTGAGCGCCGCCGAGTGGGACAGCTTTCGGGCGCAGGTGCGCGAGCTGCACGAGGCGGTCGGCGCACTCGAGCGGCGCCTGGCGCTGCTGGCGCTGCGCCTGCAAAGCCGATGACCAGCCTGCCGGGACTGCTGCGCCTGTGGTGGGTGCTGTTCGTGCTGGCGCGCGCCGGCGGTGACGAGATAGTGCTCGGCCATCCGCGCCTGCCGGGCGGGCGGTTGTTGCTGCGCCTGCTGCCGTGGCGCTGGCGCCGCCGCCCGCCGCGCGGCGTGCGCCTGCGCGAGGCGCTCGAATCGCTCGGCCCGATCTTCGTCAAGTTCGGGCAAATCCTGTCCACGCGCCGCGATCTGCTGCCGCCGGACATCGCCGACGAGCTGGTGCGCCTGCAGGATCGTGTGCCGCCGTTTCCGGGCGAGCAGGCGCGGCGCATCATCGAGGCCGCTTACGGCCAGCCGCTGACGGCGGTGCTGGCGCAGTTCGACGATGTGCCGCTGGCCTCGGCGTCGATCGCCCAGGTGCACGCCGGGCGCCTGCCGGACGGGCGCGAGGTGGTCATCAAGGTGGTGCGGCCGGGCATCGCCCCGCGCATCCGCCGCGACATCCGCCTGCTCAACATGCTGGCGCGGTTTGCTGAGCGCACGCTGCGCGAGGCGCGCCGCCTGCGTCCGGTGGAGGTGGTGCGCGAGTTCGAGCTGACGCTCATGGACGAGCTCGATTTGATGCGCGAGGCCGGCAACGCCAGCCAGCTGCGCCGCAACTGGCTGAACTCGCCGGACCTTTACGTGCCCGAGGTGTACTGGGACTACGTGCGCCCCAACGTGATGATGATGGAGCGCATCTACGGCATCGGCATCGACAACATCGACGCCATGCGTGGCGCCGGGGTGGACTTCGAGCGCCTGGCCGAGCGCGGCGTGGCAATTTTTTTCCGGCAGGTGTTCGAGCACAATTTCTTTCATGCCGACATGCACGCCGGCAACATCTTCGTCGGCCCCAACGAGCAGTACATCGCGGTCGATTTTGGCATCGTCGGCAGCCTCAATCCGGCCGATCAGCGCTATCTGGCCGAAAACTTCGTGGCCTTCTTCAACCGCGACTACGCCACCGTGGCCAAGGCGCACGTGCGCGCCGGCTGGGTGCCGCCCGATCTGCGCGTGGACCAGTTCGAGGCCGCCATCCGCGCGGTGTGCGAACCGATCTTCGACAAGCCGCTGAAGGACATCTCGTTCGGCGTGTTGCTGCTGCGCCTGTTCCAGGTGGCGCGGCGGTTCGACATGCAGGTGCAGCCGCAGCTGGTGCTGCTGCAAAAGACCCTGCTCAACATCGAGGGCCTCGGCCGGCGCCTGTACCCGGAGCTCGACCTGTGGCGCACCGCCAAGCCGTATCTGGAACGCTGGATGCGCGAGCGCATCGGCTGGCGGGCGCTGCGCAACACGCTGCGCGAGGAGGCGCCGCTGTGGTCGGACACGCTGCCGCGGCTGCCGAACCTGATCCACGGTGCGCTCGAGCGGGCCAATGCGCCGGTCCCGCCGCCGACGACGCCACGCAAGGCGCGGCCGCGCCGGCTGCAAACGGTGCTCGGCGGCAGCGCCCTGCTGGCCGCCGCCGGCTGGCTGCTGCACCTGGCCGGCGTGGCCCAGCCGCTGTGGCTGGGCCTGCCGCTGCTGCTGTGGCCGCTGCTGGCGCTGGCGGTCGTGCTGGTGTGGCCGCAGCGGGATTGAGGCCGTCCGGCCGGTCAGGCCACCGCGGCGTAGATGTCCGACGGTGCCAGCGTGTCCTCGAAGATGGCGCGGCGGATGTCCTCGAGTTCCGCCTCGGTCAGCGGGTACTGGAACTGCTCGTTGCGCTCGCGCACGTCCAGGTACCGCATTTCGCGGGCGAGGTTCAGCGTCTCGTCCCACGGCAGGGCGTTGGCGGGGTCGAAGCTGGCGGCCAGTTCCTTGATTTCCTCCGGGCCGTGGAAGATTTCGTCCTCGACCACAGTCTTTTCGAGCTTGGCCGCCAGACGCAGGAACTCGTCGTTGCCCGGCAGGT
>NZ_JAQVGQ010000183.1 GCF_028696615.1 Immundisolibacter sp.
CTCGGCGCGCTGGCGGCCGGCGAGCCGCTGCGCACCGCCCGGCGCTGAGGTCCGCCATGCTGCAGGCTCTCGTACGCCGCCTGGTCGGCAGTCGCAACCAGCGCGAAATCAAGCGCTATTTCAAGACGGTCGAGCGCGTCAACGCGCTGGCCGGGCAGTTCGAGACGCTCACCGACGCCGAACTGCGCGCGTGGACGGACACGCTCAAACAGCGCCACAGCGCCGGTGAGACGCTCGACCAACTGCTGCCCGAAGCGTTCGCGCTGGTGCGCGAGGCGGCCGGGCGGGTGCTCGGCATGCGCCACTTCGACGTGCAGCTGGTCGGCGGCATGGTGCTGCACGAAGGCCGCGTCGCCGAGATGCGCACCGGCGAGGGCAAGACGCTGGTGGCCACGCTGCCGGCTTACCTGAACGCGCTGACCGGGCGCGGCGTGCACGTGGTGACGGTGAACGACTACCTGGCCCGCCGCGACGGCAGCTGGATGGGTCGGGTGTACGAGTTTTTGGGCCTGTCGACCGGCATCATCGTGTCGAACCTCGACCCCGCCGAGCGCAAGGCCGCCTATGGCGCCGACATCACCTACGGCACCAACAACGAGTTCGGCTTCGACTACCTGCGCGACAACATGGCCTTCACGGCCGATGACCGCGTGCAGCGCCGCCATTACGCCATCGTCGACGAGGTGGACTCCATCCTCATCGACGAGGCACGCACGCCGCTGATCATCTCCGGCCCCGCCCAGGGCGGCACCGAGCTGTACGCCAAAATCGACGCCCTGGTGCCGAAGCTGACGCGCCAGACCGAACCCGACGGCCCCGGCGACTACCACGTCGACGAGAAGACCCGCCAGGTACTGCTGACCGACGAAGGTCACGAGCACGTCGAGCAGCTGCTCACCCGCGCCGGCCTGCTGCGTGAGGGTGAGAGTCTGTACGACGCCGCCAACATCACGCTGATGCACCACCTGAACGCCTGCCTGCGTGCGCACACGCTGTTCCAGCGCGACGTGCACTACGTGGTCAATCGCGGCGAGGTGATCATCGTCGACGAGTTCACCGGCCGCCTGATGCCCGGCCGGCGCTGGTCGGAAGGCCTGCACCAGGCCATCGAGGCCAAGGAACGGGTGCCGGTCAAGCAGGAAAACCAGACGCTGGCCACCATCACCTTCCAGAACTACTTTCGCCTCTACGACAAGCTCGCCGGCATGACCGGCACGGCCGACACCGAGGCCTACGAGCTGCAGCAAATCTACGGCCTGGAAGTGGTGGTGGTGCCCACGCACCGGCCGATGGTGCGCCAGGACCTCGGCGACCAGGTGTTCCTGACTGCCGAGGAAAAATTCGACGCCGTACTGGCCGACATCAAGGCCTGCCACGAACGCGGCCAGCCGGTGCTGGTCGGCACCGCGTCGATCGAAACCTCCGAGCTGGTGTCGGCGCGCCTGAAGAAAGCCGGCATCCCGCACCAGGTGCTGAACGCCAAATACCACGAACAGGAAGCGCAGATCATCGCCCGCGCCGGCGAGATCGGCGCCGTCACCATCGCCACCAACATGGCCGGCCGCGGCACCGACATCGTGCTCGGCGGCAACCTCGAAGCGCGCCTGCACGGCGTGCAGGACCCGGCCGAGCGCGAGCGCATCCGCGCGCAGTGGCAGGCCGAGCACGACAAGGTGGTCGCGCTCGGCGGGCTGCACGTGATCGGCACCGAGCGCAACGAGTCCCGCCGCGTCGACAACCAGCTGCGCGGGCGTTCCGGTCGCCAGGGC
Source organism: Immundisolibacter sp. (assembly GCF_028696615.1). Taxonomy (GTDB): domain Bacteria; phylum Pseudomonadota; class Gammaproteobacteria; order Immundisolibacterales; family Immundisolibacteraceae; genus Immundisolibacter. The sequence goes on from NZ_JAQVGQ010000183.1 coordinate 1,770, forward strand.
GATCCGGGCTCGTCGCGGTTTTATCTGTCCCTGCAGGACGACCTGATGCGCATCTTCGCCTCGGACCGCGTGTCCGGCTGGATGCAGAAGCTCGGCCTGCAGCCGGGCGAGGCGATCGAGCACCGCTGGGTCACGCGCGCCATCGAGAATGCACAAAAGAAGGTCGAAGGCCGCAACTTCGACATCCGCAAGCAGCTGCTCGAATACGACGACATCGCCAACGAGCAGCGCAAGCTCATCTACCAGCAGCGCAACGAGCTGCTGGAGGCCGACGACGTGTCCGACACCGTGCAGGCCATGGTGCGCGACGTGGTGGGCGCGCTCATCGACCGTTTCCTGCCGCCCGGCAGCGTCGAGGAGCAGTGGGACCTGAAAGGTCTGAAGGAGCTGCTGCACGACGAGTTCGGCAGCGCCGCCGACCCGCTGGCGCTGGCCAGCCAGCCGGACATGGACGGCGAGGCGCTGCGCGCGCGGCTGGTCGACATCGTGCTGGACGAGCTGGCGCAAAAGCAGGCGCGCGTCGAGCCGGCCGTGATGCGCCAGTTCGAGAAGGCGGTCATGCTGCAGGTGCTCGACAGCCACTGGAAGGATCACCTGGCCGCCATGGATCACCTGCGGCACAGCATCCATCTTCGCGGCTACGCGCAGAAAAACCCCAAGCAGGAGTACAAGCGCGAAGCCTTCGAGCTGTTCACGCAGATGCTCGAACGCATCAAGACCGACGTGGCCATGACCGTGCTGCGCGTGCAGGTGCGCGCCGAGGAGGACGTGGAGGCGGTCGACCGCCAGCGCCGCCCGGCCGGCGCCTACGACTACCAGCACGCCGAGGCGAGCGCGCTGGCAGGCGCCGAGCAGCCCGAGGAAACCGACCTGGCGGTGGCCGAGCAGCCTTCGGCGGCGCCGTTCGTGCGCGGCGAGCGCAAGGTGGGCCGCAACGAGCCCTGCCCGTGCGGCTCCGGCAAGAAATACAAGCAATGCCACGGCCGCCTGCAGTGACACCGACATGGCCGTGAGACTCGCCCCCCCGCCGCCGCTGGCGCCGATCGCCGGCGTGCGCCTGGCCACCGCCGCGGCCGGCGTGCGCAAAGCCGGCCGGGAGGATCTGGTGCTGCTCGAGCTCGCCGTCGGCAGCACCTGCGCGGCGGTGTTCACGCAAAACGCCTTCTGCGCGGCGCCGGTCACGCTCGCCAAACGACATTTGGCAGGCACCGCGCCGCGTTATCTGCTGATCAACAGCGGCAACGCCAACGCCGGCACCGGCGCGGCCGGCATCGAGGCCGCCCTTGCCTGCTGCGCCGCGCTGGCTGGCGCGGCCGGCTGCCCGACCGAGGCGGTGCTGCCGTTCTCGACCGGCGTGATCGGCGAGCCGCTGCCGGTCGAGCGCATCACAGCGGCGCTGCCGGCACTGCACGGCGCGCTCGCCGCCGATGCCTGGAACGCCGCCGCGCAGGCCATCATGACCACCGACACCGTGGCCAAGGGCAGCAGCGTGTGCGTGTCGACCGCGGCCGGCGACATCACCGTCACCGGCATCGCCAAGGGCTCGGGCATGATCCACCCGAACATGGCGACCATGCTCGCTTACGTCGCCACTGACGCCGCCGTGCCGCGGGGACTGCTGCAGCGTTGCCTGGAACGCGCCGTGGCCGGCAGCTTCAACGCCATCACCGTGGATGGCGACACCTCCACCAACGACGCCTGCGTGCTGATGGCGACCGGCCAGGGCCCGGTGCGCGTAGACGACCTCGACGACGCCGCCGGGCAGGCGCTGCAGGAGGCGGTGGAGGCGGTGTGCCGCACGCTGGCGCAGGCCATCGTGCGCGACGGCGAAGGCGCCACCAAGTTCATCACCGTGCGCGTCGGCGGCGGCCGCGACACGGCCGAGTGCCGGCAGGTGGCCTACGCCATCGCCCGCTCGCCGCTGGTCAAGACGGCGTTTTTCGCCAGCGACCCCAACTGGGGCCGCATCCTGGCGGCGATCGGCTACGCCGGTGTGCCGCAGCTGGCCATCGAAGGCGTGACGGTGCACTTGGGCGATACCTGCATCGTGCGCGGCGGGGCGCGCGATCCCGACTACACCGAGGCGCAGGGCCAGGCGGTGATGGCCAAGGACGAGATCACCGTCCAAGTGGCGCTCGGCCGCGGCCCGGCCGAGGCGACGGTGTGGACCTGCGATTTCTCGTATGACTACGTGCGTATCAACGCCGAGTACCGGAGCTGAGCCGATGCCGAAAAATTCCCTCCCTGGAATTTTTCGGCTCGCTGCAGCGCGGTGCATGCCCGCGCTGCGCTCCGTCAATCGAGGGCTTACGCCCCCGATTGACGCCGGGGCATCCTGCCCCGGGCGGCGCGCGCTGAAGCGCGCCGAGCTTGCCTAGCACCCCGCCCGTCGACGTCGCGGTCGGCGTGCTGCGCCGCGGCGACGACATCCTGCTCACGCGCCGCCTGGCCGGCACCCATCTTGAAGGCTACTGGGAGCTGCCGGGCGGCAAGTTCGAAGCCGGCGAGACGGCGCCGCAGGCGCTGCTGCGCGAGCTGCACGAGGAGCTCGGCATCACCGCCACGGCCCTGCGTGCGCTGATCCGCCACCGCCACCGCTACGCCGAGCGCACGGTGTGCCTGCACGCCTTCGAGGTCACCGCCTGGCAGGGCGAACCGCACGGTCGGCAAGGCCAGGCGCTGCGCTGGGCGCGACCGGACGCCATCGACCCCGCCGAGCTGCCGCCGGCCGACGGGCCGCTGCTCACCGCCGCGCGCCTGCCGGACGTGTACGCGATCAGCGGCGATTACGCCGGCGATCTGCCGGACTTTCTGCGCCGTGTCGAGCGTCTGGCCGCCGCCGGCGTGCGCCTGCTGTGCCTGCGCAGTCCGGCACTCGATGCCGGCACCTACGCCACGCTCGTACGCGCCGTGCAGGCGCTGGCCCGGCCGGCCGGCATGGCGCTGCTGCTGCACGGCGCAGGGCCTGAGCTGCCAGCGCTCGCCACCGAGCTCGGCGCCGGCCTGCACCTGCCGGCGCGCCGGCTGGCGGCGCTCGACCACCGCCCACTGCCGCCCGGCGCCTGGTGCGCGGCGTCCTGCCACGACAGCGCCGAGCTCGCCCTGGCGGCGCGCATCGGCTGCGACTTTGCGGTGCTGTCGCCGGTGGCGGCGACCGCCAGTCACCCGGGCGCGGCCCCGCTCGGCTGGGCCGGCTTTGCCGCGCTGGTCGAGCAGGCGGCGCTGCCGGTGTATGCGCTCGGCGGCATGCGGCCGGCACTGGCCGACACCGCGCGCGCGCACGGCGGGCAGGGCGTGGCGGTGCTGCGCGGCCTGTGGGAACGCTGATTCATTCGGCCCTCGACGTCCGGGGCAGGATGCCCGGACCTGAAAGCGATCAGGACCGGTACAGCGCCTCGATCACGTCCCGGTAGCGCTCCTGCAGGTGCCCGCGGCGGGCCTTCTGGGTGGCGGTCAACAAGCCGTTGTCTTCGGTCCATTCGTCCAGCGTGAGGTGCACGCGCCGCAACCGCGCGTAGCCCGGAAAGGCGTGCAGCGCCGCCTCGGCGCGCGCCAGCACGGCCCGCTCGGCGCGCGGGTCGGTCAGCGAGGCCGCATCGTCCGGGTCGAGGCCGAGCGTGCCGGCCAGCTGCGTCCAGGGTTTTCGATGCAGCACCAGCACGGCGGCCAGATACGGCCGGCCCTCGCCGACCCGCAGCGCCTGGTGGATGAGCGGGTCCAGCGTCAGCGCGTGCTCGATGTCGACCGGCGGCACTTTCTCGCCGTTGGCCAGCACGATGATGTCCTTGAG
>NZ_JAQVGQ010000184.1 GCF_028696615.1 Immundisolibacter sp.
CGGGGCGACGGGGTGGCTGGACTGCTGCCGCCGGGCTGGCTGCGCAGCCTGCTGGTGGACGGCGTCCTCGCCGGCGCCGGCGGCGTGCTGGTGTTTTTGCCGCAGATCGTGATTCTGTTTTTCTTCATCCTGGTGCTGGAGGAATCCGGCTACCTGCCGCGGGCGGCGTTTTTGCTCGACCGGCTGATGGGCGGCGTGGGCCTGTCCGGGCGGTCGTTCATCCCGCTGCTGTCGAGCTTCGCCTGCGCCATCCCGGGCATCATGGCGGCGCGCACCATCGCCAACCCGCGCGACCGGCTGGTCACCATCCTGATCGCGCCGCTGATGACCTGCTCGGCGCGCCTGCCGGTGTATGCGCTGCTGATCGGCGCCTTCATCCCGCGCCGGCAGGTGTGGGGTGGGCTCGAATTGCAGGGCTTGGTGCTGCTCGGCTTGTACGCGGCCGGCATCGCCGGCGCGCTGGTGGTGGCCTGGGTGCTGAAGCGCCTGACCGCACGCCGGCAAGTGCGCACGCTGATGATGGAGCTGCCGGCCTACCACTGGCCGGCGCTGCGCAACGTCGCCATCGGGCTGTGGCAGCGGGTGACCATCTTCGTGCGCCGCGTCGGCGGCATCATCCTGGCGTTGACGGTGGCGATGTGGTTCCTGGCCAGCTTTCCGCCGCCGCCGCCGGGGGCGACCGGGCCGGCCATCGACTACAGCCTGGCCGGCATCCTCGGCCGCGCACTGGCGGTGATCTTCGAGCCGATCGGCTTCAACTGGCAGATCAGCATCGCGCTGGTGCCGGGCCTGGCGGCGCGCGAGGTGGCGGTCAGCGCGCTCGCTACCGTCTATGCCCTGTCGACCACCGGCGAGGATGCGGCCGGGGCGCTGGCGCCGCTGTTGGCGCAGGACTGGAGCCTCGCCACGGCGCTGTCGCTGCTGGCCTGGTACGTGTTCGCGCCGCAGTGCCTGAGCACGCTGGCGACCATTCGGCGCGAGACCGGCTCCTGGCGCTGGGCGGCGGTGGCGGCGGGTTATCTGTTTGCGCTGGCCTACGCGGCGGCCTTCGTCACCTACCGCGTGGCGCTGTGGCTGGGTGGGTGAGAGCTTGTGAATTTTTCAAGCTCTCAGGCCGGCCAGGGATATGGCCGGACGCGAATCGAGCCCGTCCGGGCGTGTACCGGACGGGCGACGCAAGAAATGCGCAGGACGCGCATTTCTTCACAAACTTTGAGGCGCGGCGCCTGACTGCCTTGGGCAGCGTGGCGGAATAAACTGACGCCACGGCCATCGATCCGATGCCGAAAAAGAAACAGAGCGAGGAGAGTCATTCATGGGCATCAGGACGGGCGCGCAGTACATCGCGAGCCTGCGCGACGATCGCGCGCTGTACATCGCCGGCGAGCGGGTGAGGGATGTGACGCGCCATGCGCCGCTGGCCGGCATTCTGGCCAGCATCGCCGAGCACTTCGACGCGTTTCACCGGCCGGACCTGCAGGCCGACTACACCTACCCCTCGCCCAGGGACGGCCGGCCGGTCAGCAATTCCTTCCTGCCGGCGCGCACCTGGGACGAAGTGCAGCAGCGCCTGCGTGGCGAGTCGCTGCGCAAGGAAGCGACCTACGGCCTCATGGGCCGGCTGCCGGATTTCATGAACGCCTTCGTCACCGATGCGGCGGTGATCGCCCCGCACGTGCTGGGGCACAAGGACAAGGCGTTTGCCGACAACGCCATCCGCTACTGGGAATACTGCCGCGACGAGGACATCTGCCTCACCCACACGCTGGTCGATCCCAAGCGCGATTACGGCAAGGACCTGTCGGCCCAGCGGGCGCTCAAAGTGGTGCGCGAGACCGACGCCGGCATCGTGGTCAGCGGCGCGCGCATGCTGTCGACGCTGGCGCCGGTGAGCAACGAAATCTGGGTCGGCCCCTTCATGCCGCGCCGGCCGGGCGAGGAGGACTACGCGCTCAGTTTTGCCGTGCCGGTGGCGACGCCGGGTCTGAGGTTCATCGCCCGCGAGAGCTACGCCCGCGGCGGCAGCCGCTACGATCGCCCGCTTTCCGAACGTTTCGACGAGGGCGACGCGCTGGCGGTGTTCGAGGACGTGCTGGTGCCCTGGGAGCGGGTGTTCATCTACCGCGACATCGTCGCCTACAACATGATGGCGCCGAGCTTTCCGGGCTATCTGCTGCTGCAGGCCATCGTGCGCGGGCGCTCCAAGCTGCGCTTCATGACCGGTCTGGCCAGCAAGATCGCCGACGTGCTGGGCAGAAGCGCCCTGCCGCGCTACCAGGAGCTGCTCGGCGAGTTTCTGGCCCTGAACGAACTCGCCGATGGCCTCATCGACGCCAGCGCCCGCGAGCTGGTGGTGCACGCCCAGCAGGAATTCGCCAAGCAGGCCGACCCCGGCTTCGTGCTCGAGGACGTGGCGCGCGAGACGGCGTCGCTGTTCGCCTCGCCGAACCGCGGCATGGTGGGCATCTCGACGCTGCGGTTTTTCCTGCCCGAGGTGAACACCCGGGTCAACGAGCTGATTCGTCTCATGGGCAGTTCGAGTCTGGTGATGACGGTGACCGAGGCCGATTTCGCCAATCCCGAGACCGCCGCCGATCTCGAGCAATATCTCGGCAACGAGCAGGCCAGCGCCCGCGAGCGCGTGCAGGTGATGAAACTCGCCTGGGACGCGGTGGCGAGCGAGTTCGGCGGCCGGCAGGAGATTTACGAGATTTTCTTTGCCGGCGACCCGTTCCTGTCGCGCCAGCTGCACTATTTCACGCCGCGGCGCGGGCAGTACCAGGCCATGGTCGATCGCTTGCTCGCCGAAAGCCGCGCCTGAGCGGCCTGCACCATTTTTTTAACGTTTGGCCGCCTGCCAGCGGGCGGCCTCGAGGGAGATTTGCATGTCCACATCCGCCATCCCGAGCGCCGAGGAACTCATCGGCCGCGCCCGCGAACTCGCGCCGGTGATCGCCGGGCGCGCGCTCGACTGTGAGCGCCTCGGCCGCCTGCCGGACGCGAGCTTTGCCGATTTTCGCGACGCCGGGTTCTTTCGCATCCTGCAGCCGAAGCGCTTCGGCGGCTACGAGCACGACATGTACACGCTGCTCGAAGTCACGCGCGAGATCGGCCGCAGCGGTTGTTGCTCCAGCGCCTGGGTGCTGGCCATTCTCGCCATCCACAACTTTTATCTCGGCTACTTCCCGCCCAAGGCGCAGCAGGACATCTGGGGCGAGGATGAGGACACGCAGACCTGCACGCCGTTCGTGCCGTCCGGCAAGGTGACCCGCGTCACCGGCGGCATCGAGATCCGCGACGGCCGCTGGACGTTTGCGAGCGGCTGCGATCATTCGCGCTTTGCGCTGGTCGGCGTGCTGGTGCCGGACGCGGCCGGCGGCCCGCCCGAGTATTTTCAGTGCGTGGTGCCGCGGGCCGATTTCGTCATCCATCACGACAGCTGGGACGTGGTGGCGCTCAAGGGCACCGGCAGCAAGGACATCAGCATCGAGCACTGTTTCGTGCCCTCGCACCGCATGTTCTCGCTCACCAAGGTGGCGCAGGGCTACGCACCGGGGCGCGAGATCAACCCCGGGCCGCTGTACCGGCAGCCGTTTTTCGCCGCCTCGGTGTGTTCGCTGATCGCGCCGGCCTGGGGCGCGGCGCTGGCGGCGCTGGACGGCTTCGAGGCGCGCCTGCAGTCGCGCATGATGGTGTTCGGCGGCGGCAGGCAGGCCGAAAAATCGACCGCCCTGCTGCGTCTGGTGGAAGCCTCGGCCGAGATCGACGCCGCCGGCCTGCTGCTCAAGCGCAACTGCGACGCCTTCAAGGCGCTGGCCGAGGCGGGCGAGGTGTCGAGCAAGGTGCACAACGCCAAGGCGCTGTTCGAGGGCGCCTACGCCACCACGCTGCTGACGCGCGCCGTCGAGCGCCTGTTCGTGGCCAGCGGCGGCAGCGCCCTGCACGAGGGCAACGTCATCCAGCGCTGCTGGCGCGACGTGCACGCCGTCAACAGTCACGCCGGCATGAACTTCGACAACATGGGCGAGCTGTACGGCCAGCTGCGGCTGGGGCAGGACGTCGAGCACGGCTTGATCTGAGAGCTTGTGAATGTTTCAAGCGCTCAGGCCGGCCAGGGATGGCCGGACGCGAATCGAGCCCTTGAGGGCTTGATTCGCGGGAGCCCGTCCGGGCGTGTACCGGACGGGCGACGCAAGAAATGCGCAGGACGCGCATTTCTTCACAAACCCTGAGCGGCGGTCAGGCCGGGGTTATGTCGGGGGTCGTGCGGGCAGTAGCCTGGCGGCCCCAGCATCGGCTGTGCCGCGGCGAGCACGCGCCCAGGATCGCGTGCGGCGCTGGGGGTGCTCAGCGTGCGCCGCCAGGCGCGCGCGCCGGGTGTGCCCTGGAACAGCCCCAGCAGCGGTCGGGTGAGTGCCGTGATCGGCGTGCCGGCGGCGAGCTCGCGGCGCATGTAATCCACGTACTGTGAGAGCACCGCCGCGCGCTCCGGCAGCGGCGTCGCGGCACCGAAGACGCGCCGGTCGACATCCGCCAGCAGCCAGGGCGAGTGGTACGCCGCGCGGCCGATCATCACGCCGTCTACGTGCTTCAGATGCTCCAACGCCTGGTCGAGGTCGGTAATACCGCCGTTGATGACGATTTCGAGCTCCGGGCGCAGGCGCTTCAGGCGGTACACGGTCTCGTAGCGCAGCGGCGGAATCTGCCGGTTCTCGCGCGGCGACAGGCCGTCCAGCCAGGCCTTGCGCGCGTGCACGGTGAAGTGCCGGCAGCCGGCGCCGGCCACGGTTTCGACGAAGGCGAACAAATCCTCGTCGCGGTCGGTGCGGTCGATGCCGATGCGGCATTTCACCGTGACGGGAATGCTCACCGCCGCCTGCATGGCCGCCACGCAGTCGCCGACCAGCACCGGCTCCGCCATCAGACAGGCCCCGAAACGCCCCGACTGCACCCGGTCCGACGGGCAGCCGACGTTGAGGTTGATCTCGTCGTAACCGAAGTCCGCCCCGATGCGCGCCGCCTGCGCCAGCTGCGCCGGATCGCTGCCACCCAGTTGCAGCGCCACGGGGTGCTCCGCCGGGCTGTAGGCGAGCAGGTAGTCCGGATCGCCGCGCAGCAGCGCCTGGGCGGTGACCATCTCCGTGTACAGCAGCGTGCAGCGCGTGATCAGGCGATGCAGGAAGCGCGCGTGGCGGTCGGTGCAATCCAGCATCGGCGCCACCGACAGGCGGCGCGACAGCGGGGCGGGGGTGTTCATGGCAACGATTGTGCCAGCCTGCGCCACATGAAGGCGGGCGGCGCCGGTCAGTGCACGGCCCAGCTGGCCGACAGCGCCTCGGCCTGCGCCAGCACGGTCTGTACGGCAGAGTCTTGCAGATCGGGCGGGTAGCCGTATTTGCGCAGGATGCGCTTGACCAGCACCCGCAGCCGGGCGCGGGCCGATTCACGGTGGGCCCAATCCACCGAGACGTTGTCCCGCAGGCTCATCAGCAGTTCATGGGCGATCACGCGCAG
>NZ_JAQVGQ010000185.1 GCF_028696615.1 Immundisolibacter sp.
CGTGTGCTCTTCCGATCTCTTGGGCGTCTGAGACACCGGGAATAGCCAGCAGTTTTTCCTTCACGTCCTCGGCCAGCACGTCGCCCATGCCGCAGCCGGGCGCGGTCAGCGTCATCTTGACCTCCACCCGGTAGCGCTGCTTGCCGATTTCGCGCACCTCGCAGCCGTAGACCAGGCCGAGCTCGACGATGTCGACCGGAATCTCCGGGTCGTAGCAGGTGCGAAGGTGCTGCCACACCAGCTGCTCGACCGCTTCCTTGGTCACCGGGCCGGCGTAGCTCTCGGCCGGCAGCGGCACCCGCGTCTTGCCGAGCGCGTCGGCGTCCTTGGCGTCGATGCGCGCCATCTGGCCTTCCAGCAGCACCGTGTAGCTGCCGCCGAGCTGCTGCAGGATGCTGACCTCGGTGCCCTTTTTGGCGTTCACCTGAATGCCGATCGGCACGAACAGCGCCTTGCAGTCACGGCTCAGGACGACGGTTTCGCGTTCGGTCACGGCGTGCGTCTCGGGGTGTGGGGGATGATTGATTGGGTCATTCGGTCTTGGCCGGCACGGCCTCGCCGTGCGCGGCGTTGTGCAGGGTGTGCCAGGCGAGCGTGGCGCATTTGACGCGTGACGGGTACTCGCGCACGCCGGCCAGCACGGCCAGCTTGCCGAGCCGATCGGCGGTTTCCTCGCTCGTGTCCTGGCCGGTGACCATGGCGTGGAAGGCCTCGAACAACTGCTCGGCCTCGGCCACGGTCTTGCCCTTGACGGCCTGCGTCATCAGCGACGCCGACGCGGTCGAGATGGCGCAGCCGGCGCCCTCGAAGCTCACGTCGGCGATGCGGTCGCCGTCCACGTGCAGGTACACGGTCACCTTGTCGCCGCACAGCGGGTTGTAGCCCTCGGCGCGACGGTTGGCGTCGGCCAGTACGCCGTAGTTACGCGGGTTTTTGTTGTGATCGACGATCAACTCTTGGTAGAGGTCGCGCAGGTCGCTCATCGGACAAACATCTCCACGGCCCGGCGCAGCGCCTGCGCCAGCCGGTCCAGGTCTTCATGAGTGTTGTAGAAGGCCAGCGAGGCGCGCGCCGTGGCCGGCACGCCAAAGCGCTCCATCACCGGCATGGCGCAGTGATGGCCGGCGCGGATGGCCACGCCGTGGCTGTCCAGCACGGTGCCGATGTCGTGCGCGTGCAGGCCGTCGATCACGAACGACAAAATGCCGGCCTTGTCGGGAGCCGTGCCGATCAGACGCAGGCCCGGGATGTCGCCGAGCAGCGCCGTGCCGTAGGCGAGCAGCTCGTGCTCGTAGGCGCCGATCGCGGCCAGCCCGATCCGCTGCACGTAGTCGATGGCGGCGCCAAGGCCGATGGCACCCGCGATGTGCGGCGTGCCGGCCTCGAACTTGTGCGGCAGGTCGTTCCAGGTGCTGCCCGTAAAGCTCACGGTGCGGATCATGTCACCGCCGCCCTGCCAGGGCGGCATCGCCTCGAGCAACGCACGGCGGCCATACAACACGCCGATGCCGGTCGGCGCGTACAGCTTGTGGCCCGAAAAGGCGTAGAAATCGCAGCCGAGCGCCTGCACGTCCACCGGCGTGTGGGCGATGGCCTGGGCGCCGTCGAGCAGCACCACCGCGCCCGCCTGGTGGGCCAGCTCGGTCATCTCGCGCACTGGATTGACGGTGCCGAGCGCGTTCGACACGTGCGCCACGGCAACGATCCGGGTGCGCGCGCCGAGCAGACGGCGGAACTCGTCCATGCAGACCACGCCGCGGTCGTCGATGTGGGCGACCTTGAGCACGGCGCCGGTCTGCGCGCACGTGAGCTGCCAGGGCACGATGTTCGAGTGGTGTTCGAGGCCGGTGATCAGCACCTCGTCGCCGGGGCCGAGATTGGCGCGACCATAGCTTTGCGCGACCAGGTTGATGGCCTCGGTGGTGCCGCGCACGAAGATGATCTCGGCCGCCTCACGGGCGTTCAAAAAGCGCCGCACGCGCTCGCGCGCGCCCTCGTGGGCGGCGGTGGCCTGCTCGGACAGCCAGTGCACGCCGCGGTGGATGTTGGCGTTGATCTCGCGGTAGTAGGCCGATTCGGCGTCGATCACCGCCTGCGGCTTTTGCGTGGTGGCGGCGTTGTCCAGATACGCCAGCGGCTGGCCGCGCACGCTGCGCTGCAGGATGGGGAAATCGGCGCGCAACCGGGCGGCGGGAAAGTCGTCACTGTGGGCGCTGTAGCTGGCGAGCGTCATGGGATTCACCGCGTCAGAGCAGAGGCAGACGGGCGTCGATGCGCGCCGTGAGCGTGTCGGCGAGATCGCCGTCGAGCCCGGCCAGCGCGTCGCGGGCGAAGGCCGTCATCAGCAGCGCCCGCGCGGCGGCAAGATCGATGCCGCGGGCGCGAAGATAGAACAACTGCGCCTCGTCGAGCTGGCCGACGGTGGCGCCGTGGCTGCATTTGACGTCGTCGGCATAGATTTCGAGCTCCGGCTTGGCATCTACCTCGGCGCGGTCCGACAGCAGCAGGTTGGCGCAGGTCATGGTCGAATCGGTCTTGACCGCGCCCGGGTGCACATGCACGCGGCCGTTGAACACCCCGCGGCCGTTGCCGCCGACCAGACCCTTGTAGGTCTCCTCACTCCTGCAGTGCGGGGCGCGGTGCTCGATGCGGGTGTGGAAATCCACGTGCTCGCCACCGCCGGCGGTGGTGAGCCCGCGCAGGTTGCACTCGCCGCCCGGCTCGTGCAGATCGACGTCCAGGTCCTGCCGCAGCAGGCCGCCGCCGGCGGCGAGCGCGTGTGATTCGAAGCGCGCATCGCGCCCGACGCGCACCCGGAAGTCCCCGATGTGGATGCCGGCCGGACCCTGCGCCAGCAGCAGCGTGTGCCGCAGGTGCGCGCCCGGCGCAAGCACGGCCTGCGCCAGCACGTTGACGTGGTAAGGCTGAGCGCCGAGACCAATGTAGTGCTCCACCACCTGCGCCTGTGCCTGCGCGCCTAGCTCGACCAGCAGGCGCAGGTGCGCCGATGCGTTGCCGACGCCGCCCAGGTGCACCACGTGCAGGGGTTCCTCGAGCCGCGCGCCGGGGGCGAGCGTGAGCCACAGGCCGTCCTCGAACAGCGCATCGTTCAGCCAGGCAAAAACACGGGCCGGCGCCGCGTCGCTGCGCAGGCGTGCGCGCAGCGCCTCGCCATCAGCGGCCAGCGCGTCGGCCAGACTGCGCACCGTGACGCCGGCGGCCTCGGCGAACCGCGACCAGGCCGGCACCAACCGCCCGCCGGCGAATACCAGCCGCGCGCCCTGCGGCAAGCCGTCCGGCACAGCCTGCGGCAGTGGTGCGGCCTGCAGCTCGGCGCGTTCCAACGCGCTGAGCCGCGTGTACTTCCAGTCCTCGTCGCGCCGGCCGGGCAAGCCCTGCGCCTCGAAACGCCGCCAGGCATCCGCCCGCAGCTCGCGCAGCCACGGCGCGGCCGTGGCGTCCTGCACGCGCGCGTGCTGGGCCTGCCATAACGCCAGCGCGCTCATGCCGGGGCGGCCTCCTCGCGCAACCAGCCGTAGCCGCTTTGTTCGAGCTCGGCGGCCAGCTCCGGCCCGCCCGAGCGCACGATCTGCCCGCCCGACAGCACGTGCACGCGATCCGGCGGCACGTAGTCCAGCAGGCGGCGGTAGTGCGTCACCAGCAGCATGGCGCGCTGGGGCGAACGCAGGCGGTTGATGCCCTCGGACACCACCTTCAGCGCATCGATGTCGAGCCCGGAGTCGATCTCGTCGAGCAGCACCAGATCCGGCTCCAGCAGTGCCATCTGGAAGATTTCGGCGCGCTTTTTCTCGCCGCCGGAGAAGCCCTCGTTGATGGCGCGCTGCAGAAAATCCTCGCGGATGCCCAGTTCCTTCATGCGGCCCTTGACCAGAGCGAGGAAATCCATGGCGTCGAGTTCTTCCTCGCCGCGGTGCTTGCGCCGGGCATTGACGGCCGCGCGCAGGAACACCGCCGTCGACAGGCCCGGGATCTCGACCGGGTATTGGAAGCCGAGGAACACGCCGGCGCGGGCGCGCTCCTCGGGGCTCAGCGCCAGCAGGTCCTCACCGCGGTAGGTGACGCTGCCGGCCAGCACCTGGTAGCCGTCGCGGCCGGCGATGACGTTGGCGAGCGTGCTCTTGCCGGAGCCGTTCGGGCCCATGACGGCGTGCACCTGCCCGGCGTCGATGGCCAGATCGAGCCCGCGCAGGATTTCCTTGCCGTCGACGGCGACGCGCAGGCCCTTGATTTCAAGCAGTGCTGACATGTGTTTGGTGATTCCTTGGCTCAGCCGACACTACCTTCGAGACTCACGCCGAGCAGGCGCTGCACCTCGACCGCGAATTCCATCGGCAGTTCCTTGAAGACTTCCTTGCAGAAGCCGTTGACGATCATCGACACCGCATCCTCCTCGCCGATGCCGCGCTGGCGGCAGTAGAAGAGCTGGTCCTCGCTGATCTTGGAGGTGGTGGCCTCGTGCTCGACGGTCGCAGTCGGCTCCTGCACCTCGATGTAGGGAAAGGTGTGCGCGCCGCAGCGCGGGCCGATCAGCAGCGAGTCGCACTGGGTGTAGTTGCGCGCGCCCTTGGCGCCGCGCAGCACCTTCACCAGTCCCCGATACGCGTTGCTGCCCCGGCCGGCCGAGATGCCCTTCGAGATGATGGTGCTGCGCGTGTCCTTGCCGATATGGATCATCTTGGTGCCGGTGTCTGCCTGCTGGAAATGGTTGGTCAGCGCCACCGAGTAGAACTCGCCGACCGCGCCGTCGCCGGTCAGCACGCAGGACGGGTACTTCCAGGTGATGGCCGAGCCGGTCTCGACCTGCGTCCAGGAAATCTTGGCGTTCCTGCCGCGGCAGTCGCCGCGCTTGGTGACGAAGTTGTAGATGCCGCCGCGACCCTCGGCGTCGCCGGGGTACCAGTTCTGGACGGTCGAGTACTTGATCTGTGCGTCGTCCAGCGCCACCAATTCAACCACCGCGGCGTGCAGCTGGTTCTCGTCGCGCATCGGCGCGGTGCAGCCTTCGAGGTAGGACACGTAGGCGCCGGCGTCGGCGATGATCAGCGTGCGCTCGAACTGGCCCGTCTTGGCGGCGTTGATGCGGAAATAGGTGGACAGCTCCATCGGGCAGCGCACGCCGGGCGGGATATACACGAACGAGCCGTCCGTGAACACCGCGGCGTTGAGCGCGGCGTAGAAGTTGTCGGCCGCCGGCACCACGCTGCCGAGGTACTTTTGCACCAGCTGCGGGTGTTCCTGCACCGCCTCCGAGAACGAGCAGAAGATCACGCCGTGCTCGGCGAGTTTCTTTTTGAAGGTGGTGCCCACCGACACGCTGTCGAACACCGCGTCCACCGCCACACCGGGGCCGGCCTCGGCCGCCACGCCGGCCAGCGCCGCGCGCTCGTGCAGCGGGATGCCGAGCTTCTCGAAGGTGGCCAAAAGCTCCGGGTCGACCTCGTCCAGGCTCTTGGGGCCTTGGGCGCGGGACTTGGGCGCCGAGTAGTAGACG
>NZ_JAQVGQ010000186.1 GCF_028696615.1 Immundisolibacter sp.
CCGGCTTGATGAAGATGTAGTCGGATATCCTGAGGCCCAGGACGCCGTAGAAGGCCATCATGGCGTCCAGGTGCCGGGTCATGAACACGATGTGCCCGAGGCCCAGATCGCCGGTCTTGAAGCCGCAGAACTCGCGTGCCGGATGGAACGGGCAGCCGCTGAGCTGGCCGTAGAACAGCTCGACGCGGTTGCCGCCCGGGTCCGTGAACACGCGCAGCTCCACCACCTTGCGAAAGGCGCGTTCGGCCTCGGTGCCGTCGGTCGGGGCATGACCCAGCGCCGCCAGTTCGGCGGTCAGCCGATCGAGCTCGGCGCGCGTGCCGACGTCCCAGCCGCTGTAGGCGAAGCCCGGCGTGGCGGCCTTGTGGATGGCGATGCGGTGGTGCTTGTCGTCCATGCGCAGGCGCAGCGCATCGGCGGTCTGGTCGACCGCCTGCATGCCCAGCACGGCGGTGGCGTACTGGCGCCAGTCGTCGAGGTCGGTGGCATTGAAGCCGACGTAGGCCAAGGTGTGCAGACTCATCGATGAGGTTCTCCGTTCGACACGGGCCGCCGCTCAGGCCCGCAGAAAATCCAGATGCAGCCGGTTGAACAGCTCGGGCTCCTCCCACTGCGGCCAGTGCGCGCTGTGTTCCAGCACCACCAGACGCGCGTCCGGGATGTGGCGCATGGCGGCCTCGGCCAGTTCCACCGGCTGGCCGGGGTTGTGGCGCGTCCACAGCACCAGCGTCGGGCAGCGGATGTCTTTCATCAGCTCCGGGCGCATCCACTGCGCGGTCCAGGCGTCGTCCACCACGCGGCCGAGCGTGGACACCGCGATCTTGCCCATGTGCTGCTGCATGCCGGGCTGGGCGTAGATGGCATAACGGACCGCCACGATCTCGTCGGTGAGGGTCTTTTCGGGCTCCGCCATCAGCCAGGCCATGCGCGCGCGCACGGCGTCCATCGTCAGATTGCCGGCGGCCTTCTTGGAGCGTTCGAGCGCGTCGATCAGCTCCTGTTTGCCCTTGTCGTTGGGCGGCGCCAGGATGCCGGTGTTCAGCACCAGCTTTGTCACGCGCTCGGGCGCGCGGATGGCGGTCCAGGCCGACACCATGGCGCCCAGCGACTCACCCGACAGACACGCCGATTCCGCCCCGATGGCGTCCATGAAGGCCAGCAGGTGATCCGACCACACCTGCATGGTGTAGTCGCCGTCGAAGCGGTCGGTGAAGCCGTGCCCCAGCATGTCGATGGCATACACGTGGAAGTGTTCGCCGTGCGCGGCGAGATTGCGCATGTACGCCTCGGCGTGGCCGCCGGTGCCGTGCAGCAAGATCAGCGGCGGGCCTTCGCCGCATTCGATGGCGCGCGTGCGGTAGCCGCCGGCCTGGTAATAGGTCTGCCGGAACGGCACGCCCAGCATGTCCACCCAGATGGTGCTCATGTTCTGGTCCTCCTCGGAACTGTGTTGTTATTGCGGGTCTCACGGCGCCACACGGCGCGCGTGTTCGCGCGGTCGCGCAGTGTAGCAGGCGGCACCGGCACGCCGACGCCGGGCGAGCGGGGTGGAATTGACAAAAATCACGTTGTCGAGAGGAAGGAGAATTTTCGATGGAACCGTTATTGGTCAAGCACATCGTCGAGCGTGCGGCGACCTGTTTCCCGCGGCGGCAGATCGTTGCCCGCACCGCCGGCGAGGGCCGCTTCGCCTATACCTATGCCGATTTCTACCGGCGCATTCAGCGCACGGCGCACGTGCTGGAGCGCCTCGGCGCCGGGCGTGGCGAGACCGTCGGCGTGCTCGGCTGGAACACCCACCGGCATCTTGAAATCGACTACGCCACGCTGTGCAAGGGCTCGATTTACCTCGGCCTCAATTTCCGCCTCGACATCGACGCCCTGGTCTACACCTGCAATCTGGCCGAGGTGCGCGTGCTGGCGGTGGATGCCGAGCTGCTGCCGCTGGCCGAACGACTGGTGGCGGCCGGTGCCAACACCATCCGGTCCTTTTTGCTGCTGGACGACGGCCCGGCGCCGACGACTCCGCTCGCGCCGCTGTTCGATTACGAAACCGAGCTCGCCCGCGCGCCGGCCGACTACGCCTTCCCGGACGACGTGGACGAGAACGCCACCGTGTGCGTCAGCTTCACCGGCGGCACCACCGGCCGGCCCAAGGGCTGCCCGTACTCGAACCGTTTCCTCGTCTTGCGCGCGCTGACGCGCCAGTCGGCGCAGTCGCTGGGCCCGTACCGCGGCGACGACGTGCTGCTGGTGATCCCGCCCATGTTCCACGCGCACGCCTTCAACCTGCCGATGGACGGCATGATCGCCGGCGCCAAACTGGTGCTGCCCGGCGCGCACCCGGACGGCCACGCCGTGGCGCGGCTGATCGCGCAGGAGCGCGTCACGCGCCTGATGGCGAACCCGGTGCTCGGCAAGCTGGTGCTGGCCGCCGCCGCCGAGCGCGAGCACGACCTGTCGAGCCTGCGCTACGTCGGTTTCGGCGGCGACATCGTGCCGCGCGACATGGCGCAGCGGTTTCTGGCGATGGGCGTGAAACTGCGCTGCGGCGGGCACGGCATGGCGGAATCGCTTGCCGACCACACGGCGGCGTTTTACGGCGAGCTCGCCGACGCCGACCCGGACGCTGCCTTCACGCGCATGCTGGACGAGAACTCGGGCCTGCCCATCGTCGGCGCGCAGGTGCGCGTGGTGCGCGAGGACGGCACGCCGGTGGCAGCCGATGGCGTCGAGACCGGCGAGATCCAGCTCCGCGGCTGGCACGTGATCGGTGAGTACTTTCGGGATGTGGCCAACACGGAGGCGCTGTTCACGGCGGACGGCTGGCTGCGCACCGGCGACGTCGGCGTGCGGTTTGCGGATTCGAGCATCGCGTTCGTCGGGCGCAGCAAGGACATGATCAAGTCCGGCGGCGAGTGGATTCCGTCGCTCACGCTCGAGCACGCGCTGTCCGAGCACCCGGCGGTGGCCGAGGTATGCGTGATCGGCGTGCCGCATCCGACTTATGGCGAGCGGCCGCTGGCGCTGCTCACCGCCCGGCCCGGCAACACGCTCGACCCGGCGGCGCTGCGTGCCTTCCTCGAAGATCGCCTGCCGCGCTGGATGGTGCCGGACTGCCTGCCGGTGGACGACATCGCCAAGACCACCGTCGGCAAGTTCAACAAGACGCTGCTGCGCGAGCGTTATCGGGCCTACTTCGCGGTCTGAACGGCGCCCGCCAGTTCGGCCCAGCGCGGGCAGCCCTGCAGGTGGTCGTTGACGAGGCCCACTGCCTGCAAATAGGCATAGCAGATGGTGCTGCCGACGAAGCGAAAGCCGCGCTGCTTGAGATCCCTGGACAGCGCATCCGACAGCGCCGTACGTGCCGGCACCTGGTCCGGCGTGTGCCATGCGTTGTGGATGGGCCGGCCGTCCACCCACTGCCACAGGTAGCGGTCGAAGCTGCCGTGCTCGGCCTGCACCGCCAGAAACGCCCGCGCGTTGTCGATCGAGGCGTCGATCTTGAGCCGGTTGCGCACGATGCCGGCATCGGCCAGCAGCCGTGCCCGGTCGGCGTCGTCGAAGGCCGCCACGCGCGCCGCATCGAAGCCGCAGTACGCCGCCCGGTAGGCCAGGCGTTTGTTGAGGATGGTCGACCAGGCGAGGCCGGCCTGGGCGCCCTCCAGGATCAGGAACTCGAACAGCACGCGATCGTCGTGCTGCGGCACGCCCCACTCGGCGTCGTGGTAGGCGATCTCGAGTGCGCGGCGAGCCCAGGGGCAGCGTCGGGAGTCGGTCATGGCAGTGCAAGGATGCCTGGTCGGGCGTGTAATGATTGGCCGCGCGCCCGGTCCAATTCGCGGCGTGTCGCGTCAACTTACCACCGAGGGGATCGAGATCATGGCCAAAAACAAGACGTCCGGCGCGCTGCTCGCCGGCGCCGCCGCTGCGCTGCTGCTGTCGGGCGCGGCGCCGCTCGCGGTCCAGGCCGAGGAGGCCAAGGTGCAGTGCCTGGGCGTGAACGCTTGCAAGGGCCAAAGCGACTGCGCCACCGCCAACAACGGCTGTCAGGGCCAAAACGCCTGCAAGGGCAAGGGCATGAAGGTGATGACCGAAGCCGAGTGCAAGGCGGCCGGCGGCACGGTCAAGTCCGACTGATGCCGGAAGCCGGGCGCCGGCGCGGTTCGGATGGCCGAACGGCATGATCCAGGCAAACCCGCCCGGCTTCGGCCTTGGCCTGCGCAAGGAGCATTTCGCCGACCTGCTGGCCGCGCCGCCGGCCGGTGTCGACTGGTTCGAGGCCATTTCCGAGAACTTCATGGTCGCCGGCGGCAAGCCGCTGGCGGTGCTCGAGCACGTGCGGCGTGACTTTCCGCTGGTGCTGCACGGCGTGTCGCTGTCGATCGGCGGCGTCGATCCGCTGAACGCGGACTATCTGGACCGCCTCGCGGCGCTGATCGACCGCATCGAGCCGGCCTGGGTGTCGGATCACCTGTGCTGGACCGGTGTCGACGGCGTGAACCTGCACGAGCTGCTGCCGCTGCCGTACACGCAGGAAAGCCTCGCCCACGTGGCCGCGCGGGTGCGGCAGGTGCAGGACCGGCTCGGCCGCCGGCTGGTGCTGGAGAACCCGTCCACGTATCTTGCCGCCGCCGGCAGTGAGATGAGCGAGTGGGAGTTCCTGGCGGCGCTCGCCGAGCAGGCCGACTGCCTGCTGCTGCTCGACGTGAACAACGTCTACGTGTCGGCCTGCAACCACGGCTTCGATCCGTGGCGGTATCTGGACGCCATCGCGCCCACGCGGGTGGTGCAACTGCACATCGCCGGGCACCGCGATGTCGATGGCCTGAAAATCGACACCCACGACGCGCCGGTGTGCGAGGCGGTGTGGGCGCTGTATGCGCGGGCGGTGCGGCGTTTTCCGCACGCCGCCACGCTGCTCGAACGCGACGCCGCCATCCCGTCGCTGCCGGAGCTGATCGGCGAACTCGACCGGGCCCGGGCCATCGCCGCCCGGCAGCAGGCGGCGTGAGCACGCTGGCCGATTTCCAGCGCGCGCTGGCGGCGCACATCCGCCACGGCGCGGCGGTGGCGCCGGGGCTGGTGGCGGACGGCCCGGTTTTGCCGGCCGCGCGCCGCCTGGCCGTGTACCACGAGGCCTATCGCCTGCGTCTCAGCGAGGCACTGGGCGAGGATTTCCCGCTGCTGCGCGCGCTGCTCGGCGATGCCGCCTTCGAGCGCCTGATGCAGCGCTACCTGGCCGCCTGCCCGTCGCGTTCGTACACGCTGCGCGATGTGGGGCGGGGGCTGTCGGGCTTTTTGGTGCGCCGGCCGGCGCTGCGCGCCACGGCGGCTTTCGAGTGGGCCTTGCTCGACGCCTTCGATGCCGCCGATGTGTCGACGCTCGCGATGGCTGACCTGGCTGCCGTGCCGGCGCAGC
>NZ_JAQVGQ010000187.1 GCF_028696615.1 Immundisolibacter sp.
CCACCACCGCGGCCTGCATCTGCAGCGGGCTTTCGCCCAGGCTGCGGGCCATGGCCGGCAGCGCGGTGTTGAGGATGGTCGAATCCAGCGTCTGCATGAAGAAGCCGATGGCGACCAGCCAGAGCAGGCGGCGCGACGCGGGCGGGGCAGGAGGTGAGGGCATGCGGCGGATGATAGAGGCGTTCAAGTCCGTGATGCGGGTTGCCGATATATGACACGTCAGTGTGTCGGCAACCGGCCGTTCGGCGCTTGCTGTGGGCACCTTCCGGGGGCGATCGATGCCGAGGAAAACAGGGTGGAATCCCTGTTGTTGGCGGCATGGCCGGGCGGTGGTTTACCGACAATCGGCACAGGTAAAGGTACAGGAGCAGGGACTGCCGCGATGGCGCCTGCGTGCAATGTCGTCGCCCTTCATTCCGGGCCAGGAGAAATCATGAGACAGAACTTGCCTGTCACGCAGAATGGCTACGATTTCCCTGCGGACCAGACACTCATCTCGGTGACCGACCTCAAGGGCCGGATCACCTATTGCAACGCCAATTTCGTGGCCGTCAGCGGTTTCACTCGTGAAGAGCTGATGGGCCAGCCGCACAACATCGTGCGCCACCCGGACATGCCCGCCGAGGCGTTCCGCGATCTCTGGGAAACGATCGACGGCGGCGAGCCGTGGACGGCCCTGATCAAGAACCGTCGCAAGAACGGCGACCACTACTGGGTGCGCGCCAACGCCACACCGGTGCGCAGCGGCGGCCGCACCGTCGGTTACCTGTCCGTGCGGACGAAGCCGGCTGCCGAGGAAGTGGCGGCGGCGGAGCAGTTGTACGCCAGGATGCGGGCGGAGGCCGATTCGGGCAAGCGGATTCATCGCCTTTATCGCGGGCAGATCGTCCGCGCCGATTGCCTGGGATGGCTGAGCCGGACCATGCGCCCGGGCCTGCGGGGCCAGGTCGTTCTGCTGACAGCCTGGGCCGCTGCGGGACCCCTGGCGTGCGCGCTGCTCGGGGCGCCGCTGGCGGTGACGGCGCTGGCCACCGTGATGACGGTGGCATCCGCGGCCTGGCTGAGCACAGGCGTGACGCTGCGCCCGCTGCTCGGGGTGATCGAGACCGCCAACCTGATCGCCAGCGGCGACCTGACCGGCAAGGTCGAGGTCGATGGCCGCGGCGAGGTCCGCCGCCTGAAGCTGGCGCTGGCGCAGATGGCGGTGTCGGTGCGCACCGTGGTCCGGGACGTACGCGAGGAGGTCGACAACCTCCGGGGGGCGTCGCAGGAGATCGCGACCGGCAACCAGGACATGTCCAGGCGCACCGAGGTCCAGGCGTCCAGCCTGGAGCAGACCGCCTCGTCGATGGAGGAAATCAACGGCACCACGCAGCAGACCACCCAGTTGGCGCGTGACGGCGCGCACGCGGCCCGGGAAACCTCCGGCGTGGCCCGGCGCAGCCACGAAGCGGTGCTGGCGGTGGCGCAGACCATGCAGGACATCTCGGAATCGTCCCGCCGCATCGGCGACATCATCCAGGTGATCGAAGGCGTGGCGTTCCAGACCAACATCCTGGCGCTCAATGCCGCGGTCGAGGCGGCCAGGGCCGGCGAGCAGGGGCGCGGCTTCGCCGTGGTGGCGGCAGAGGTCCGCGCGCTGGCGCAGCGCACCACCGCGGCCGCCAAGGAAATCCGGGCGTTGATCGAGGAGTCGCGTACCCGTGTGGATGCCGGCACTTCCCGTACGGCCGATGCCCGCACCCGCATGGACGAAGCCATGCAATCGGTCGAGCAGGTGGCCGGAGTGCTGGAAGACATCAGCCATGCCACCGGCGAGCAATCGTCCGGCGTGTCGAAGATCAGCACTTCGCTGGTCGACCTGGATGCGATCACGCAGCAGAACGCCGCCATGGTCGAGCAACTGGCCGCAGCGGCGCGGTCCATGGACCACCAGGTGCAGCAGGTGTACGACTCGATCCGGATCTTCCGCCTGACGGAAACCGACGTGTCCCTGGCCGAAGCCGACGCCGTCGCGCTGCGCAAGATGGTGAAGGCGTGAACCTTCCCCTGAGCCGCATTAGCGGCACAGGGGAAGGTTAAGAGAACACTCCTGCTGTGTCCTCCATGCGGGCCGACACCTCGCCCAGGTGGTGCAGGGTGTCGCCGAAGGTCATCTCAAGCTGCGTCAGCTTCTTGAAGTAGTGGCTCACGATGTACTCGTCGGTCACGCCGATGCCGCCGTGCAGTTGCACGGCCTGCTGGCCCACGAAGCGCATGGACTGGCCCAACTGCACCTTGGCGCGGGCCAGGGCCTGGCGGCGCTCGCCGGCCGGGGCGCCGAGCTTGAGCGTGGCGTAGTAGCTCATCGAGCGCGCCAGTTCGAGCTGCATCTTCATGTCGGCCACGCGATGGCGCAGCGCCTGGAAGCTGGCGATGGCCACGCCGAACTGCTTGCGCGTGTTCATGTACTCGACGGTGATCGCCAGCGTGCGGTCCATGACGCCCACGGCCTCGGCGCAGGTGGCGGCGATGCCGGCATCCACGCCGTGTTCCATGGCCGCCAGGCCGTCGGAGGTGAGCAGTTGCGCGGGCGCCTGGTCAAAAGCGACCTCGGCGGCGCGGCTGCCGTCCTGCGTCAGGTAACCGCTGGTGCGCACGCCGGCGGCGTCACGCGCCACGACGAACAGCGCCAGTTGGCCGTCGAGCATGGCCGGCACGATGAAGGCGTCGGCCTGGTCGCCCGCCGGCACGATGCTCTTGGCGCCGCTCACGGTCCAGGCATCGCCGTTGCCGCTGGCGGTGGCCTTGCACGCGTCGAGGCGGTAGCGCGCGCCGCGCTCCTGCTGTGCCAGCACCACCAGCGCCTCGCCCGAGGCGATGCGCGGCAGCCAGGCCGCCTTGACGGCTTCGCCGCCGTGGCTGCCGATCACCGCGCTGGCGATCAGGGTCTGCGCGAAAGGCTCCAGCACGATGCCGCGGCCCAGCTCCTCCATTACCACCATGGCCTCGACGGGCCCCAGCCCCAGGCCGCCGTCGGCCTCGGCGATGGTCAGGCCCCCCAGGCCCAGCTCGGCCAGCTCGCCGTAGGCGGCACGGTCGAACCCGCCGGCCGCCACGATGGCGCGGCGGCGCTCGAAGTCATAGCCCTTCTCGACCCACTTGCGCACCGCGTCGCGCAGTTGTTCCTGGTCTTCGCTGAAATCGAAATCCATGTGAATGCTCCTTAGCCGAGGACCGTCTGCGCGACGATGTTGCGCTGCACTTCGTTGCTGCCGCCGTAGATGGTGGTCTTGCGCAGGTTGAAGTAGGTGGACGCCAGCGGCGCGTTGCCCGCCTCACCGCCGGGGAAGTCGCCCTGCCAGCCGGCCTCCATGGCCTCTTCGATGAAGGGCAGGGCGAACGGGCCGGCCGCCAGCATCATCAGCTCGGCGTAGCGCTGCTGGATCTCGCTGCCCTTGATCTTGAGCAGGCCGGCGATGTCCAGCGAGTTCTTGCCGCTCTTCTCGGCCGAGAGCACGCGCAGCACCAGCATCTCCAGCGCCACCACGTCCACCTCCAGCAAGGCGATCTGGTCGCGGAAACGCAGGTCGTCCCACACGCCTTCGGTCCTGGCGATGCGCTTGAGGCGCTCCAGCTCGCGCTTGGCGCGGTTGACGTCGGCGATGTTGGTGCGCTCGTGGCTGAGCAGGTGCTTGGCGTAGGTCCAGCCCTTGTTCTCTTCGCCGATCAGGTTCTCGGCCGGCACCTCGACGTTGTCGAAGAACACGTCGTTGACCTCGCATTCGCCGTCGAGCAGCTTGATCGGCCGCACGCTGACGCCGGGCGACTTCATGTCGATCAGCAGGAAGGAAATGCCCGTCTGCGGCTTGCCCTCGCTGCTGGTGCGCACCAGGTTGAACATCCACTCGCCGTACTGGCCCAGGGTGGTCCAGGTCTTCTGGCCGTTGACGATGTACTTGTCACCCCGGCGTTCCGCCTTGGTCCGCACCGAGGCCAGATCGGAGCCCGAGCCCGGCTCGCTGTAGCCCTGGCTCCACCACACCTCGCCCGATGCGATGCCGGGCAGGAAGCGCTCCTGCTGCGCCTTGCTGCCGTAGGCCATGATCACCGGCGCCACCATCACCGGCCCGAAGGGCACGATGCGCGGCGCGCCGGCCAGCGCGCATTCCTCTTCGAACAGGTGCTTTTGCACCGCGCTCCAGCCCGGGCCGCCGAACTGCCTGGGCCAGCCGTAGCCCAGCCAGCCCTTCTTGCCCAGGATCTTGGCCCAGCGCTGCATGTCGTCGCGCGAGAGGCGCAAGGCGTTGTGCACCTTGTGGCTGATGTCGGCGGGCAGGTTCTCCCTGACCCAGGATCGGATTTCCTCGCGGAAAGCCTGTTCTTCGGGCGTGAATGCCAGGTCCATGCATGTCTCCGTGTGTGACGACGATCTGGAAGCCTGTGGCACCGCACAGGCGATGCCGACAGTTTCGCACGCCCGTTCGATTTTGGGGTGTCAGGGCTGCGACAGGGTGTCCGGTCCGGCCTGCTGGCGCAGCAGGCGCTCCAGTTCCTCGACCCGGGCTTCGAGCCGTTCGACGCGTGCGGCCAGGCCGGCGTCGCCGGCGGCCGCGCCGGTTTCCGGCCCCGGCGATGCCTGCAGGGCCGAGACATCGACCGGCCCGCACAGCAGGTGCGCCCAGCGCTGCTCGCGCGCGCCCGCGGCCCGGGGCAGCTTCACCACCAGCGGCCCGCCCTTGTCCTCGCCGCGCTCCTGCAGCTCGTCGAGGAAGGCCTCCACCGAGCCGATGTCCAGGAACTTGTACCAGCGGTCGGCGTTGATGCGCAGTTCGCCGGCGGTCTGCGGGCCGCGCAGCATCAGCAGGCCCAGCAGCACGGCCGACTGCTCGGGCACGCCCGCGGCGCGCTGGAAGTTGTGCTCGTAGCGGGTCACGCGCGATCCGCTGGACTCGATCACCATGCTGTATTCGCGCAGGCGGTCCAGCGCATCGCCGATGTCGGCCTCGCTCAGGTGCATGACCGGCTCGCGGCTGCTCTTCTGGTTGCAGCCCGTCTGCAGGCTGTTGAGGGTCAGCGGGTAGCTGTCGGGCACGGTGCGGGCCTTTTCCATCAGGGTGGCGAGCACGCGCGCCTCGGCGTGGGTGAGAGGGCGTTGAATGAAGGAGTGGTTCATCCTTTTGCGCGGGAAACCTCGGGCTTTTGCCCGGGGAGGGATAGCGCTGGCGTGCAAAGCGCGCCCCTGTTCCCGCATCCTTTCTTTCAATCTATCGGTTGCATCAAATACCCATATCCATCACCGCGCTGGATCAGCGAGCAGTGCCGATATGAGATGCCTTGAACCACACCGTTGCCGGTCTGGATGT
>NZ_JAQVGQ010000188.1 GCF_028696615.1 Immundisolibacter sp.
AGCCAGGAGGCGCCGTGCGAGTACTGGCCGCCGTTCTCGCGCACGCCGGGCGGGTACAGCGCGATGCGCCCTGGCCAGGGCGTCGAGTGCTCGTCGAACGGCGGCCACTGCACGCGCACCAGCAGCTCGGTTTCGAGCTGCGGCAGCTCGGCGCGCAGCGCCGCCAGCGCGTCGCCAGCCGGCACGGCACCGGACAGCGCCGGCCAGGCGGCGGTGAGGGCGTTGGCGTGCAGCAGTTCGGCGCCGGCGTCGTCGATGGCGCGCAGGTAGCGCTCGCCGCGGCGCATGCCGGCAATCGCCTCGCGCAGCGCCTCCCCCGCTGATTGCCAGCGCGCGGCACTCGCCGCATCACCGCGCGCCTCGGCCAGCGGGATGAAATCCGCCAGCACCCGATGCAGGAACATCCCCAGCCACACGCTTTGGCCGCGCCCGTGGTGGCCGATGCGGTCGAGCGCGTCGTTCCAGTCGCCCGTGCCGATCAGCGGCAGGCCGTCGCGGCCACGGCGGGCGAGCGTGTAGTCGATGGCGCGCCGGCAGTGCTCGTACAGGGTGGCCTGCTCGGCCGACGGCCGCGGCGCGAAGCCCCAGCCGTCGGCGCCGTGGGGGATGGCCGGGCCCTCGACGAAGGCGGTGCGCTCGTCGAGGATGCCGGCGTCGCCGGTGGCCTCAACGTATTGCGCGGCCAGATACGGCAGCCACAGGTGCGGGTCGCTGGCGCGGGTGCGGGCGGCAAAACCGGTGCGCTCGCCCGCCAGCGGGTGCCACCAGTGCAGCACGTCGCCCTCGACGAACTGCTGGCCGGCGTGGCGCAGGATCTGCTCGCGCGCCAGCTCGGGGGCGAGCAGCAGCAGCGGCAGCACGTCCTGCAACTGGTCGCGAAAGCCATAGGCGCCGCTGCGCTGCTCGGGCCCGCAGCGCGCCCACAAGCGCGCGGTGAGAAGCTGATACGGCAGCCAGACGTTGACCAGGCGGTCGAAATCCGGCCGGTCGGTTGCAACCTGCAACGCGCCAAGACGCCGCCGCCAGTCGGCCTCGACCGCGGCCAGCCCCGCCTGGGCGGCCGCCACACTGCCGGCTTCTCGCGCCAGCGCCAGCGCCGCCTCGCGCGTCGGCGCCTGCCCGAGCGCAAAACACACCCACCGCTCGCCACCCGCCGGCAGGTCGATCTCCTGCGCCAGGGCGGCGATGCGGCTGCCGTCGTCGATTGCCGCCGGATCGCCGGCACCGAGCCCGACGAAACACGGCAGCGGCCCCGCCGCCTTGCCTACGAAGTGACTGCGCACGGTCTCGACCGCCGGCCGATCGAGGCTGCTGGCCACGAACGCCCAGCCGGGCGCGAAGCCGTTGTCCGGATTGCGCGCCAGCACCACGCCGCCGCTCACCGCCACCTCCAACCGGCCGCGGCTGTCGACCGGCAGCTCGGCCAACACCCACTCGAAATAGCCCACCACGCGCACCCGTCGCGGCGCCGCGGCGCGGTTGACCAGGCGCAGCAGGCGCCACTGTACGGGGCGGTCGGGCGCCACACCGAGCGACAGTTCGAGGTCGAGCTCGCCGGCGGCGCTGGCGAACTGCGCCTGGCCCGGCGCGAAGCGCGCCTCGTGCCCGTGGGCTGCGTGGCGCAGCGGCGCGAAGGTGGCCGTGGCGCAGGCGCCGGCGTGCACATCCACCACGTACAGCGCCTCGCCCGGCAGGCGGTGGCTGCCGTTGGCCGAGCGAAACGGCGTCAGCGCGTTCTGCTGGCTGTTGCCGGCGAAGGCGGCGATGTGCCCGGCGCTGTCCAGCACCAAGCCGTGGCCGAGCGCGTTGGCGATCACGTGGCTGTAGGGCCGCGCGGCGGCGCCGTCCACCTGCAGCGTCCAGCCGTCGGCCGAGAAGGCGCTCTTGGGCGGCGCGGCATCGCGCACCTGCCGCACGGCGTCGAGCGATGTCTTGAGCCGCACCGGCGCCGGCCGGGGCGTGCCGAGCCGGCGGGCGATCAGCTCTACCGCGGCGTCGGTATCCGGCGCAAAGCCGGTGACGAAGCGCACCTGCACCCGCGCGCCCGGCGGCAGGTCTACTTCCACGGTCAGCGAGAAGGCCGGATCGAACGGATGCAGCAAGCCCTCGTCGTCTGGCCGGCGCGGCGCATCCGCGGCCAGGCCGTCCGGCTGCGCCACCCCGCCCGCGCCCAGAAAGCGCCCGGCGCTGTCCTCGTAGCCGACCAGGCGCACGCGCTCACCGTCCGCCGCCACGGCGTGGAAGGCCACCTCGCCGGCCGGGCGACCGCGGGCATCGGTGAGCAGGCGGCTGTGCGCCAGGAGGGCGCCCAGCGGCGCCACGAAGCGGCTGCCGATGTGCAGGGCGTTGAACGCCGGGTGACGGACCGCGCCTTCCGCACTCAGGGTCAGCTCCTGGAAGCTCACCAGGCGCAGGCGCCGCGCCCGCTCGCCGGGATTCTCGAGCGTGATGGTCCACTGCTCGACCGGGTCTGCGGCCGGCACCTCGACGCGACTGGTGGCGCGCAGGCCGGCCGCCTCGGCCGCGAAGGCGAGCGCCGTCGATGACAGCTCCGTTACCGCATGGCGCACCGCACCACCCGGACAGGGCTCGCGCGTCGGCGACCACACCGGCTGGCCCGGCTCCACCAGGTAGAAGAACCGCCCGCGGCGGTCCAGATCGTCGTCCGGGCGGCGCGTGAGGTCGATTTCCGGGCAGCCGCGGCGCAGGCGGATGGCCTGCGCATAGCCGCGGCCGTCGTCCGCCAGGCGCAGTGTGTAAAGGCCATTGCCGAGCCGGTGCAGCGGCGCCTGGCGCACCCGGTGCAGGGTGCCGGCGCGCCAGGCGCGCAGCAGCACCCAGGCGGTGAGCGCAATCGCCAGCACCGCCGCCAGCGCGTAGGCGTTTACGAGATCGTGCACCGCCGGCAGCAGCGGGCCGGTCTGGCCCTGCATCTGCTCGGCGCGCGTCCACACCTGATCCCACTCGCCGCCGCGCGGGATGTAGAACGGCACCAGCAGCGGCGCCCAGGTGGCGAAGCGGCGCAGGCCCTCAGGGATCACCTGCCCGCGCGGGCCGTGGCCGAGCGCGCGCGCCAGGCGGGCGTCCACCGCGTCCACGCCGACGAAGGAGAAATTCACCAGCGTCGCCACCCGCAGGCCCATGTGGTCGAACCAGATCAGCACCCGCAGCCAGTCGTAAGCCATCAGGCCGAGGAACAGCTCGAGACTCCAGGCGCGGAACTCGCCCGCCGGCAGCAGCAGCTGCTGCACGGTGGCGAGCGCACTGCGCACGGCGCCGTCCTGGTTGTACCAGGCCGGGTCCGGCGCCAGGCGCAGGAAACTCGCGATGATCGGCGCCATCCACAGGCCCCAGCGCAGCACCCGCACCGTCTGCGCGCCCACCTCGGCCAGACCCGCGCGGCTGAAGGTGGCCCGAATCGGCCGCAGGCGGCGTTCGATCAGCGCCGTCAGCAGCACCAGGTTCAGGCTGAACAGCGGCGCCGCCAGCGCCCACTGCACCACACCCGACAGCGACTGCGCGTAGAACAGCTTCACGCCGCCCGTGACGGGTCCAAGATCGGTGGCGCCCCACTTGCTGAACAGCGGATAAATGATGAACTCGTAGCTGGCGCGCCCGGCGCTGGGGTAATACACCGCCGCGTAGCCGGCGAAGCGGTCCAGCACTACCTGCCACTGGCCGGCGTCGAAATACCAGGCCAGCAGTCCGCCGGTGACGCCGCCCATCAAGGCCTGCAGCGCATACACCATCAGCCGCTGCGGGCGCCGGCGCAGCCCGCGCGCGATGGCGATGGCATCCAGCACCAGGCTGGCACCGGCGAACACCACCGCGCCGCCGAGCGCCCCGGCGCCGAAGCGCGCCCCGTCGCCGGCCGCCGCCAAGGCGTGCGTGAACCACAGCGCCACCGTCAGCCCAGCCAGCGCGCCGCGCAGCAGGTTGGCGGGAT
This sequence comes from Immundisolibacter sp., assembly GCF_028696615.1. GTDB lineage: Bacteria > Pseudomonadota > Gammaproteobacteria > Immundisolibacterales > Immundisolibacteraceae > Immundisolibacter. Next base: position 3,947 of record NZ_JAQVGQ010000188.1, read on the forward strand.
CGCGATAGGCGGCGACCAGCCGGCTCGCCAGCGGCGGGCTGCCGTCGAAGGTCTCGACGAGCGTACGCGCCAGCGCGAACAGCACCATGCCCAGCAGCGGCCCGGCCAGCAGCGGCGCGGCGGCGATCCAGCCGGCGCTGCTGCCGCGGCCGAGCGCCGCCGCGGCGTGGATCAGCAGCATGAACCAGCCGCCATACACGGCGCCCTTGCCGGCACCACTGCGCCAGTGGTCGAGCGCCGCCTGCCAGGTCGGCCGCCGGCCCTTGAGCGCATCCAGCAGCGCGCCGGTGACCAGGAACGTCTGTCCCCACAAGCCGGCCTGCGCCAGCATGGCGCTGCCCACCACCAGCGGCCATTGCTGCCAGGCGGGCAGACCGACCACCCACAGCCCGCTGCCCAGATCCGCCGCCTGTGGCGTCAGCGCCGCCCACAGCGCGCTGCCCCACAGCAGCGCGTGCAGGCGCCCGCCGCGCGTGCGGCGCTGGTCGATGGCCAGCCCGAGCCCCAGCAGCGCGAACTCACCGAACAGCCCCAGCACCAGCCAGCGGCCGAGCAGGCGGGCCGGCTCGGCCGACAGCCCGCTCCAGGCACCAAGCGCCTCGAGCAAACCCCGCGAGGCCAGCACGAACAGGCCGTTGAACACCACGAACGGCGTCGCCAGCAGCACCAGCGCGGTCGCCGCCGGCAGCGGGCGGCGCTGGTGCGCCGGCAACAAGCCGGCCGCCAGGCCGTACCCCAGCAGGCCGAGACTGGCACCGAGCGGCGTCAGGCGCAGCAGGTCGGACCACTGCCGCGGCGTCTGCCACAGCGGCAGGTCCGGCGTCGCCGCCAGCGCGAACAGCGCCGCCACCGCCGCGTGGCGCAGCGCCAGCCAGGCGCCGTCCGGCGCGCCGCCGGCGCGGCCGATCAGCAGCAGGCCGAGCCCGCCGCCGGCTGCCGCCAGCCACGGCCAGCCGGCCGCGACGCCCGCCACGGCCACCGCAAACAGGGCGACGCCCGCCAGCCAGAGGACCATCCCGTTCGCCAAGCCGGCCGCCGCCGTTGCTGTCCGCACGTGTGCTCCTTGATATAGATACCGAAAAACTCCATCCCTGGAGTTTTTCGGCTCGCGCGGCGCGGGCCTGTACCGCGCCGCGCTCCATCGCTCGATGGCTTACGCGCTTGACCGATGTCGAGGCATCCGGCCCGGCCGGCCGCCCGCTCCACCGCGCCCTCGAAAACGGGCCAACCCACGGCATCTGCCAGAATGCCCGCTGCGGCGCCCGGCCAACCGGCTGGCGGCGCGCATTCTAGTCAACCGGAACCCGCCTGCGCCGATGTCCGCCGGCCGATCCTGGTGTCTTTGCCTGCTGCTGCTGACCGCTCCGGTGCTGGCACAGGACAGTGGCCTGATC
>NZ_JAQVGQ010000189.1 GCF_028696615.1 Immundisolibacter sp.
AGGGCGAGTCGCCGAACTGCCGCTCGGTGGAATCTCCGGGCTTGCGGGTCGGCGGGCGCGCTTGTGCCGTGCACCAGCCGGTCCAGTCGCGCACGTTGGGAAGGGTGCGGCCGGCGCGCTCCATCCAATCCCATGTGGCCGGCTCGATGTGCAGGCAGTTGCCGCAGTTCGCCCGCCTGGCACGGCGCATTTCGCGCGTTGCGGTTTCTTGGGCGAGCCGGTCGGCCTCGAAATCGGCGGTGCGGCGTATCTCGTTGAGAAGCGCCGCGAGCACGCGGGTCAGGGCGCCTTGATTTTGTTCGTTCATGGTGACACCTCAACAGGTCGAAGAATCAGGCTGGCGCGCCACCAAGGCCGCGAGCACGGCCTCGATGCCGCCCGCGCCGGGGTCGGGCAGGCGGAAGTGCTCGATGGTGCGGCGCAGGGCGCCGGCCTCGGCTTCCTCGCGCGTCACGCCGGCCTCGAACTCGAACACGGCGGCGCGCTCGTCGAAGAACTCACGAACCGCGAGCGGATCGGGCGGCGGCGCCAGTGCCGCCAGCAGGTCGGCGCGGTGGTTGCGGATCAAAACGGCCAGCTCGGGCGTGATGGCGGCGGCGGGACCGGCGCGCAAGGCGCCCGCGGCGTCGCGGGTCAGGTGGACGCCGTGGGCGGTCAGGGTGCTGATGATTTGCTCAGGTTTCATGCTGGCCTCTTGGGAAAAATGGCGCCGGTGCTGCGTTTGGCGGCGGTTGGAAGGGTTCCGGGAGCGTGCGACGGGATGAAACAGCGCGGTGACACGGTGACAGTCGGTGACATAAAAATGCTTTTAGAAACAACGGTGTCACCGTGTCACCGTTGTCACCGCGAAAAACGGCATGCTCGCGTTTGTCACTCATGAGCAGCCCACGCGTCGGTCATCTCATAAAGCCGAGTCGTCTTCGGCAGACCGGCCGGGCGCAGGGAGTTCGAAGGCTTGCCATCGGGGCCGGGCTTTATCCAGCCACGCGCCACCAGCAAGGCCACTGCTCGCTTGAAGTCGGCGCCCCGGCAGGCTTCCTCAAGGCCGGTTCGAGTGAACAAATAGACACGTTCGTCATCGTCGGTCCGGTAGTACCCGGCAAGCTGCTGCACCACGTGCCCGGCGTGCGAGAAGTCCCGAAACCGCGAGCTGCCGAACCGTTCCAGAAACTCGCGCACGCCGTCCAATAGCGCCCGCTCTTCGGCCGGCACGCGGCCAAATCCGTCAAGCCAAGCCGCAAAGCACACGTGTGCCGCGTGCATGGCCTCGCCGGGCGACCAGCCGGTGATGCCGGCGCGCGTGGCCATCTCGCCAGCCACGGCCACGGCGCCGAACCGGCGCGCCATGCGCCCGGCCTGTGCGGTGGTGGCGTCGGTGTTGGTCAGCGCCGCGGCGACGAATTGATCGAACGACGCGCGGGCGTCGGCGGTGATCGCCTGGCGATGCTCCGCCAGCCATTCCAGCCATGCGGGACCGGCGGTGCCATGGCAGCGCGCCGCGGCGTCGCGCAGGGCGTCGGCCAGCGCGCGGGCGTGCGGGTGGCCGTGCAGGTGCTCGAAGATGCCGTGCCCGGCCCCGGCGTCGGCCTCGATGTCGGCGACTCGCAGCTCCTGGCCGGCAGCCGGGCGAAGGCCGGCGGTGGCCATGTGCGCCGCCATCGAAATTTCGCCGGTGGATAGCAGCAACAGCCGCCACGTTTTGATCTGGCGCGCCCCTCCGTTGCCGGTGGCCCGCGTGGCGCTGATTCCGTTGGTGATTTTGTAGGCTGTCTTGCCGAAGTTTCGCGGGTCGGACTGCCCGGACTCGTCGGCGAATAGCGCGGAATCGTTGTGTTGCGCGGCGATGGCCTCGAAGCCGGCCGGCGACGTATCCCACGAGCGCACCACGACGGCCGGGTCGCCGAAGATCGACGCACCAGCGACCAGAGCCGTTGACTTGCCGGTGCTGCTAGCGCCGCGCAGGTGCAGGCCGCCGCCCTCCAGGCCGAGCACGTCGAGCAGCGCGCCGGCGAACGCGGCACTGATGACCAGCACCAGTCGAGTGTTGCCGGCCGCCGGCACGGCGATGTGCTGCCGCCAGTCGGCGAGCGTACCGGCCACGCTGGGCGCGGTGCTGGGCGTGCCAGCGGTTTGCAGCACAACGGGCACGCCGTCGGCGGGCGTGCCGTAGACGCGATCGGGGGCGACGTAGACGCCCCGATGCCACCCGGTGGTGTTGACGCACCAGGCGCGGGCTGTAGTCGGGTGGCCCGCGAGGTAGGCCAGCAGCAGTTCACGCGCGGCGCGGCCGGAGGCCATGGCGAGGCCGCCGCGGGCCAGCGCGCGCCGCACCTCGGCGCCGTCGCCGTCCAGCAGCTCGGCCGGAATCACCCAGCTATGCCGGACGCCGTCCCGGTCGCTCCATTCCACCCACAATCCCCACTCCATGCTCTCGCTGTTGCGAACGATCGCGAGCACCACGAGGTAACCCGACAGCCGCAGCGGTTTGGTGTCTTTCGCGTCTTCGGGCGGCTGGAAATAGACTCCGGAATCGCGCACTGCGAATGCGCCGCCACCGTAGGGGAAGGTGTCAAGCAGGTCCGGCAGCGGCGCGGCGGCGGGTGGATCGGCGGGCGTCGGGGTGTCGGTGGGCGTCGGGGTGTCGGTGGGCGGCTCGGCCGTGGCGCCTTCCAGCAGATCGCGCGCCATGTCGTCACCGTGTACGCGCGCGTAGTCGTCGATGTCGCTGTTGGGCGGCCAATCGCCCGGCAGGCAAATGCACCGAACGCCGAACTCGCGCCCCAGCACGGCGGCCTTCTCCTCTTTGCCCGTGTCCACAACGATGACCGGGCGGGCGTCCGCGTCGCGCTCGCGCAACTTCTGCATGACCTTGCGCACGTTGCCCCAGCCGAACGTCACGGCCGCGGCGCGGCTGGTGGCGCGGTGCGCCGCCCATGCGCTGGCGAGACCCTCGACCACGTAGACGACAGCACCCGGCACGTACTCGCCGACGACGAAAAACCCATCGATCGGCACGCCTGCGAGGTTGAGCTTTGCCTTGATTCCGGCGGCCTTGAGGCGGGCGTTTTCCTCGACCGGGGCGATAAATACGAGCGAGGCCGGCTCGCCATCGTCGAAGCCATACCGCCACACTGGTGCCACCAGCCAGCCGTCGAGCGTCTGGCGCTGGATGCGCAGCGGGTCGCCGGTTGGCACCACGCGAAGGCCGGCCATGAAGCCGTTTCGAGCGGTGCAGTACGAATGATCGGCAGCCGGCCGGGAGCGTGCCCATACCGCCGCGGGCAGGAAATCTGGATCGGGCGGGATCGTCGGCTTTGGTTTGCGATCAGCCTGTCGCTGCGCCAGCTCGGCGGCCGTCGGTGGCAGCGGGCGCGGCGCCGACGGGTCGGGCCGGTAGCCGTGCTCCTTGGCGATGAAGAACAGCGTGCCGGGGCCGATGCCGCCGTCGGTGTTCAGGCTGCGCCACGTGTCGCTGAACGCGCGCGCGTCGTAGGTGGCCCCGCCGGCCGACCATGCGCGCGCCTCGGCTTCCGAGATGCCGCCGGATTTGCTGGCGGCCAGCACTCGGACCCACTCCTCGCGCGGCAGGTCGGGCGGGATGCAGGCCAGCGCGGCGCGGGCGGCGTCCGGGTCCACCGCGCCGGCGCTTGCGCGGTCGGTGCGGGTGGGGTTGAATGAGTGGCGTGTACGTCGATCGATGACCCCGCCCCGGTTGCCGCCGGTGCGGGGTTTTTTTTCGTCCATGCCGACCTCAGCGCGGGGCCGGGGTGGCGGTGACGGCGGCTTCGGCGGCGGCGTGCCGCGCCTCGAACATCTCGATGTCGCAGAGCCGCCAGCGCGTCACGCCCGGCGACAGGCGCACGGCCGGCGGCAATCGGCCCTCCTGTGTCCATCTCCAAATTGTGGTTCTGCCCACGGCGAAGCGGGCGGCGAGTTGGCGGTCGGTTAGGTATTGCACTGTAAGGGCCTCCATTGGCTGGAACGGGTGCCCATGCAGTAAATGTCACGCGCAGCCGAAAGAAAAAAATCGAATCGGCGATTCGATTTTGGACTTTCTGGCGCGGGTGTGATAAAGGCGCCGCCCGGGTCGGGCGGCTAGATCGGCGCTGGACCGTCGGCGATACGCCGCGCCCATTCGTCGAGGCACAGCGCAGCCACGTGGCCAATCAGCAGGCCGCGGAAGTGCTGCGGGTAGATGCGGTGAAGCAGTGCGTCCTGATCGTCGCAGACGGGCAGGCCGTGGGCGGCGCACAGTTCATCGCTGGGGAAGAACTGCTGCTCTTTCGGTGGGTCGGTCGGCCACTTGCCGAAACGCTTGGCGATGCGGTCCAGCGTGTCGGTCAGGTGGTTGATCGTCCAGGCAAGGCAGGCGGACGGAGCGGCAAGGTCAGGGTGGCCGGCGCGCCAGTCGTGGGCAGGCTGCGTCAGGCGCCAGTCGTAGGCCGCACGGGTTAAGGCGCGGTCGCGCGCGGCGTGGCGCCACGCGTCGCCGCCTTGTGGGCGCCGGGTGTAGTCGGTGACGGCTTCCTCGCGCAGGGCGACGTATTCGCGCAGGTGCTCCGGCAGGGGCAGGCCGTGCAGGTTGTGATGGTCGATGGCGGCCTCGAAGGCACGGGCGACGGCGTGGTGACGCAGATTGACGGCCAAGTGCACGGCTATCCAGTGCGGCAGGTGCGTGCCCAGACCGGGCAGGCGGCACCACACGGCGAGGGCGAAGCCCGCGGCATCGGCGGCGCCGTCTGGCGGCAGGGCGTCGAAGGCGGCTTCGAGCACGTCCAGCACCCAGTTTGCGCAGTCGAGCGCTTCATCGAGGCCGTCGCTGGCAGTGCGGACGGTGTAGGGATCGATCCATGCCGGCCGGGCGGTGGCCCGCGGCGACGCAGGCGGGCGCGGCGTGGCGACCACGGCGGGCGCTGGCGCCTTGGCGCGCGGGCGGTCAGGCGGTGGTGCAGGCAGGGTGTCGGCGGGCCGGTCTGGCGCGGGCTGGCGGCCGGTGAGGTGGGCGTTGACGTCGGCGGCCCGGTTGGGGAGCTTGGACACGCGCGGGGGCCAGTGCGGGTCAGGCTGCTTTGGTTAGCGCCGGCAGAACCGCGCGCATGTTCATGCCGATTCGTGCGCGATGGCGTCCGCCACCCAGCGGTTCAGGCTTTTGCCGGCCCGCTCGGCGGCCACGGCGGCCTTGCGGTGCAGCTCGGGATCGATGCGCACCACGAACTGCCCGGATAACGGCTTGTCCGGCGCCTGCGCCTGCTCTTTGCACAGGGCGAGGTAGTCGTCAACGGATTCCCGAAAGGCACGCTCCAGCGCTTCCACGCTGTCACCCTC
>NZ_JAQVGQ010000190.1 GCF_028696615.1 Immundisolibacter sp.
CGGCGAGCCCGGCGTGGTGCTGGTCACCTCCGGCCCCGGCGCCACCAACGCCGTCACCGGCATCGCCACCGCCTACATGGATTCGATTCCGATGGTGGTGATCACCGGCCAGGTGGCCACGCACCTGATCGGCAACGACGCCTTCCAGGAAGCCGACACGGTTGGCATCACCCGCCCGTGCGTGAAGCACAACTTCCTGGTCAAAGACGTGGCCGATCTGGCGCTCACGCTGCGCAAGGCCTTTCACATCGCCACCACCGGCCGCCCCGGCCCGGTGGTGGTGGACGTGCCCAAGGACGTGACCGCCGCCCGGACCCGCTACGTCTACCCGGCGCAGGTGGAAATGCGCTCCTACAACCCGGTGCTCAAGGGGCACCCGGGGCAGATTCGCAAGGCCGCCCAGCTACTGGTCAAGGCCAAACGGCCGGTGATCTACAGCGGCGGCGGCGTGATCCTGGGCAAAGGCTCGGCGCAGCTCACGCAGCTCACGCGCCGGCTCGGCTTTCCCATCACCAACACGCTGATGGGCCTTGGCGCCTACCCGGCCGACGATCCGCAGTTCCTGGGCATGCTCGGCATGCACGGCACCATCGAGGCCAACATGGCCATGCACGAGTGCGACGTGCTGCTGGCCGTGGGCGCGCGCTTCGACGACCGCGTCACCGGCGACCTGGCCAGTTTCTGCCCCTACGCGCGCATCATCCATATCGACATCGACCCCGCGTCGATCGCCAAGAACGTCAAAGTGGAGGTGCCGATCGTCGGCACCGTGGTGTCGGTGCTCGAGGACCTGATGGCCGCGCTCGACGAGCTCGACCAGCAGCCGGATGGCGAGTCGCTGAAGGCCTGGTGGGCGCGTATCGACGCCTGGCGGGCGCAGCAGTGCCTCGCCTACGACACCAGCGGCGAGCTGATCAAGCCACAGGCGGTGATCGAAACCCTGCACCGCCTGACCGGCGGCGATGCCTATGTCGCGTCGGACGTCGGCCAGCACCAGATGTGGACGGCGCAGTTCTACAAGTTCAACCAGCCGAACCGCTGGATCAATTCGGGGGGGCTCGGCACCATGGGCTTCGGTCTGCCGGCGGCGCTCGGCGTCAAGCTCGCGCACCGCGACGCCGATGTGGTGTGCGTGACCGGCGATGCGAGCATCCAGATGTGCATCCAGGAACTGTCGACGGCCAAGCAGTACGACCTGCCGATCAAGATCGTCAACCTCAACAACCGCTACCTGGGCATGGTGCGCCAGTGGCAGGAATTTCAGTACAAGAGCCGCTACTCGCACTCATACATGGATGCCCTGCCGGATTTCGTGAAGCTGGCCGAAGCCTATGGCCACGTCGGCATGCGCATCGAGCGGCCGGGCGACGTGGAAGGGGCACTGCGCGAGGCGCTGGCCATGAAGGACCGGCTGGTGTTCCTCGACTTCCAGACCGACCCCGCCGAGAACGTCTACCCCATGGTCGAGGCCGGCAAGGGCCAGCACGAGATGCGCCTGTCGCCGCTGCAACAAGCGCTGCGCGACCGGGAGCTGGCGTGATGCGGCACATCCTGTCCCTGCTGCTCGAAAACGAGCCGGGCGCGCTGTCGCGCGTGGCCGGCCTGATCTCGGCCCGCGGCTACAACATCGAGTCGCTCAGCGTCGCCCCCACCGACGATCCCACGCTGTCACGCATGACGCTGGTGACCAGCGGCGACGAGGCGATCATCGAGCAGATCACCAAGCAGCTGAACAAGCTGATCGACGTGGTCAAGCTGATGGACGTCACCGAGGGCGCCCACATCGAACGCGAGCTGCTGCTGGTGAAGGTGAAAGCCGCCACCGCCGCCGCGCGGGACGAGATCACCCGCTTGACGGCCGCCTTTCGCGGCCAGGTGGTCGACATCACCCGCAGCAGCTGTGTGGTGGAGCTGACCGGCAAGAGCGACAAGCTGGCCGCCTTCATCGCCGCGCTTGATCCGGCCAGCATCATCGAACTGGTGCGCAGCGGCCCGTCGGCCATTTCGCGCGGCGCCAAGGCGCTGCGTTCCTGATCCCCCATCCCATCCGGTAAGCAGCATGAACATCTTCTACGACAAAGACGCCGACCTGTCGCTCATCCAGGGCAAAAAGGTCGCCATCCTCGGCTACGGCTCGCAGGGCCACGCCCACGCGCTGAACCTGAAGGAATCCGGCGTCGACGTGTGCGTCGGCCTGCGCGAGGGCTCGACCTCGGTGGCCAAGGCCAAAAACGCCGGCCTTGCCGTGCTGGCGCCGGCCGATGCGGTCAAGGCGGCGGACCTGGTCATGGTGCTGGTGCCGGACGAGCACCAGGCGCAGCTGTACACCGACGTGATCGCCCCCAACCTCAAGCAGGGCGGCGCGCTGGCGTTTGCGCACGGCTTCAACATCCACTTCGGCGCCATCGAGCCGCGGGCGGATCTGGACGTGATCATGATCGCGCCCAAGGGCCCGGGGCACCTGGTGCGCTCCACCTACACCCAGGGTGGCGGCGTGCCGTGCCTGATCGCGGTGCACCAAAACACCTCCGGCCATGCCCGCGACGTGGCGCTGGCTTACGCGTCCGCCATCGGCGGCGGGCGCGCCGGCGTCATCGAGACCAACTTCCGCGAGGAAACCGAAACCGACCTGTTCGGGGAGCAGGCGGTGCTGTGCGGCGGTGCCTCGGCGCTGGTGATGGCCGGTTTCGAGACGCTGGTCGAAGCCGGCTACGCACCCGAGATGGCCTACTTCGAATGCCTGCATGAGCTGAAGCTGATCGTCGACCTCATGTACGAGGGCGGCATCGCCAACATGCGCTATTCGATCTCGAACACCGCCGAGTACGGCGACTTCACGCGCGGCCCGCGCGTGGTGACCGACGAGACCAAGGCCGAGATGCGGCGCATCCTGAGGGAAATCCAGACCGGTCAGTTCGCGCGCGAATTCATTGCCGAGAACCGCGCCGGCGCGCCGGTGCTCAAGGCCATGCGCCGGCTGGGTCAAGAGCACCCGATCGAGCAGGTGGGCAGCCGCCTGCGCGACATGATGCCGTGGATCAAGGCCAATCGGGTGGTCGATCGCTCGCGCAACTAGCGCTCGTGAATTTTTCATGCGCCGAGGTCGGCCAGGGATGGCCGGACGCGAATCGAGCCCGCAAGGGCGCGATTCGCGCAAGCCGGTCCGGGCGTATATCGGACCGGCGACGCAAGGCATGCGCAGCGCGCGCATGTCTTCACAAACCCTGAGCGGTCGATGCACGACGCCCCATCCCCTCCCCCGCCGGCGCGCCCCCGCCGGCGAGGCATCTATGTCCTGCCGAACCTGTTCACCACGCTCGGGCTGTTCGCCGGCTTCTATGCCATCGTCGCCGCCGGGCGCGGCCAGTTCGGCCCCGCCTGTGTGGCGGTGTTTGCCTCCATCATCACCGATGGCCTGGACGGCCGCGTGGCGCGCCTGACCGGCACCGAAACCGACTTCGGCGCTGAATACGACTCGCTATCCGACATGGTCGCCTTCGGCATCGCCCCGGCGCTGCTGGTGTACGACTGGGCGCTGCAAAACCTCGGCAAGGTCGGCTGGATGCTGGCCTTCGTCTACGCCGCCGCAGCCGCTTTGCGCCTGGCGCGCTTCAACACCCAGCCGCAGGTGTACGGCAAAAAATATTTTCAGGGCCTGCCGAGTCCGGCCGCCGCGGCACTGGTCACCAGCGCCGTGTGGGCCGGCCACACCTACGGCTTTCCCGCCTGGGCCGGCACGCCGCTGGCACTGCTGGTGGCCGTCTGCGGCGGCGGGCTGATGGTGAGCAACTTCCGCTACTACAGCTTCAAGGACGTGGACCTGCGCGGACGGATCCCGTTTTTCGCCGCGGTGCTGATCGCCATCGGCATCGCCATCGTGTTCACCGACCCGCCGCTGGTGCTGCTGGCCTTGTTCATGACTTACGCCGCATCGGGTCCGATTCTGACGCTGAATCGCCGCCGCCGCCTGCGCCAGAAGCGCCGCGCCTCGACCTGAGGCCGACCTGCGCCATCCCCGCGTCGGCACTGAGCAGTGCGAAATACCGGCGCACGCTTTCCACGTGGTACACCGGCTCCCAGCCGCCCCCGGCTTGCCGCAGCCGCGGCAACATCCGCCGCACCTCCGCCCAGCGATTCGGATTGCCGCCACCAGCCGCCACCGCCTGGCGCGCACGCTGCAGGTTGCCCGGCCCGACGTTGTACGCGGCCAAGGTGAGCCAAGTGCGATCCGGCTCCGGCACCCCCTCACCCACCAACGCCCGCAACTGCGCCAGGTAGCGGCTGCCTGCGCGAATCGACACGCCTGGATCGAAACGGTCCCCCCCACCCAAGTCGCGGGCGGTGCCAGCCGTGAGCATCATCAACCCGCCCGCCCCGCGCGGCGACTCGGCCCGCGGGTTCCAGCGCGATTCCTGATAACCGAGCGCCGCCAGCAGGCGCCAATCGATGCCATGCTCGGCGCCGGCGCGTCGGAAGTGCTGCTCGTAACGCGGCAGCTTGGTAGCCAGCGCCAGCCGGAAACCGTCCAGATCGACCACGTCGAACCGACGTCGCAGGCCCCGCTCCTGCTCGGCGAGCTGCGCCAGCAGTCCGTTCTTTCGCGCCCGCACGAAAAAACGATCGACCTGCCTGGCGAGCGAATCGTCGGCGGCGTTGCGCAGCAACCAGGCAATGGCGCCCGGCGGCCCGACCGCCGGCCCAAGCCGCAGACTCGGCAGCCGCTGGCGGGCCCGGATCACTTCGTCGCGCTGCGCCAACGTACACGGCAGCTCGCCCGCCGCCACCTGCTCGAGCAGCGCCACCGTGCCCACCGGCACGCTGGGCGCCAGCCCGATGCGCCGCATGCCGGCCCCCGCCAGCCACTGTACATAGCCATCAAGCGCCGAGACGCGCAGCCGGCGCAGCGCGGGCGTCGTGTTCGGGTCGGACGGCAAATCGGTCCCCTCGTTGCAAACCACGTGCGTTTGCGTGTCCGTGTAAGCCGGCGCGGCGCGCAGGTGGCCTGGCAGCGGCTGCGGCAATGGGCCGGACGGCACGGCGATGTCCACCTCGCCGCGAGTGAGCATGTCCAGCAGGACCGCCTGCGAGTCGGCCTCTACCAGGCTGACCGTCACGTCGAGCCGGTTGGCAAACTCGCGCAGCAGCGCGTGGTGCATGTCCTGAAAAGCGGCGTCATCGATGCCCGGGTCAACCGGCACCGCCACGCGCAAGGTTCCGGCAGCCAACACCCGCTCGAGCCGGCTCGGCTGCGGATAACGCTGCGCCAAATCCGGCCAATGCAGCAACACCGTCAGCAGAGCGACCACCAGACCGGCACCCC
>NZ_JAQVGQ010000191.1 GCF_028696615.1 Immundisolibacter sp.
CTTCCGCGCCAGCGCCGGCTACCAGAACCGCGCGCCGATGGTCTACGTGGGCGCCAACGACGGCATGCTGCACGCCATCGACGGCAGCAAGACCGGCGCCATGGCCGGCGTGGAACGCTTCGCCTACATCCCGCTGGCGGTGTACCCGAAACTAAAGCAGCTCACCGATCCCAACTACGTCCACAAGTTCTTCGTGGACGGCTCGCCACAGGCCGGCGATGCCTACATCGGCGGTGCCTGGAAGACGGTGCTGGTCGGCACGCTGGGCGGCGGCGGGCGCGGCGTATTCGCGCTCGACATCACCGACCCCGCCAGCTTTGGCCCCGCCAAGGTGCTGTGGGACAAGGCCGTCACCGGCGACAGCAACCTCAACATCACCGACGACGCGGACCTCGGCTACACCTACGGCCAGGCCAGCATCGGCCGTCTGGCCAACGGCAAATGGGCGGCGGTGTTCGGCAACGGTCTCAACAGTAACAACAAGCACGCCGTGCTGTTCATCGTGGACCTCGAAACCGGCGCCATGATCAAAAAAATCGACACTGGCTACGGCGGCGCCACCGCCGACAACGGACTTTCCACCCCCAGCATCGTGGACGCCGATTACGACCGCATCATCGACTACGTCTACGCCGGCGACATGCAGGGCAACCTGTGGAAATTCGACCTCACCGCCAGCAGCCCCGACGGATGGAAGGTGGCTTACGCATCCGGCAGCACCAAACAGCCGCTGTTCGTCGCCAAGGCGCCGGACGGCAGCCGCCAACCCATCACCGCCAAGCCGGAAGTGACGCGGCGCAAGGACGGCGATTTGATGGTGTTCTTCGGCACCGGCAAATACTTTGAGGCAGTGGACCGCCGCGTAGTGACCAGCCCGGCCCCGCAGGTACAAACTTTTTATGGCGTGCGCGACCCCGGCAGTGCCATTACTACCGGGCGCGCCACGCTGGTACAGCAATCGGTCATCGCCACCGTGAAACAGTTTGACCAAACCCTGCGCGTCACCACCGCCAACCAGCCCACCACCACCCAGCCGAACGGCTGGTACCTCGACCTGCCGACCGCCGGCGAGCGGCAGGTCAGCCGCCCCCAACTACGCGGCGGCCGCCTCATCTACACCACCGTCATCCCCAACAGCGACGCCTGCCACGCCGGCGGCGACAGCTGGCTGATGGAAATGGATGCCATCACCGGCAGCCGCTTTGCCTACACGCCGTTCGATCTCAACAACGACAACCAATTCAGCGCCAGCGACTTCGTGACCGTCACGATCGACGGCCGCGAACAAAAGGTGCCGGTGTCGGGCAAAAAATACGGCGACGCCGCATCGGGCGGCGGCGTGGTCAAAACGCCGGCCGTCATCGACGACGCAGGCCGCGAAATCAAGGTGAGCATCCTGAGCAACGGGACCAAGAACGTGACGCCAAACAACGTCCCGCCGGACGAACTGGGCCGCCAGTCCTGGCGCCAACTGCAATGAAGACAAGGAGACCCGCCATGCCGACACCACGCCGATTTCTCGCCAGCCTGGCGCTGCTGACCGCGCTGGTCGGCGCGGCCGGCGCCGAAACCCTGCGCGGCGGCGGGCGCATCAGCGCCCTGAACAATCCGCCCGGCACGCTGCGCGTGGACGACACGCAACTGGCCATCGAGCGCAGCACGCAGGTATTGGACTTCGGCGGCAAGCCCAGCAACGCCGCGGCGTTGGAAGTGGGCATGTCGGTGTCCTACACCGCCGACGCGCCGGCCAAGCCCGGCCAGTTGCCCACGCTGCGCCAGATTCGCATGGTGCCGAACTGAGCCATGACCGTGCCCGACAACCCAAGCGCCGCCCGCCGGCCCGTGCGCGGCTTCACGCTGGTGGAGCTGATGATCGTGGTGGCCATCGTCGGCATCCTCACCGCCATCGCCTACCCCGGCTACCGCAGTTTCGTGCTGCGCAGCCATCGCAGCGACGCCACCACCACGTTGCTGCGCATCGCCCAGAACCTGGAGCGTTATTACACCCTGCACAACAGCTATACCGGCGCGGAACTCGATCCCGACCCGCCGGACCCGGCAACGAGCCTGTGGGGCAGCGACACCACCCCGGAGGGCTTCTACACGCTGTCCCTGCCCACGCTGACCGCGGACACCTACACCATCCGCGCCACCGCCACCGGCACGCAGACCGCCGACGCCGCCTGCGCCACCATCGAGCTCAAGCACACCGGCGAGCGCACGCCCGCCGAGTGCTGGTGACCCGAACCGCACCACAAGCGCCGTAGGAGCGGCTTCAGCCGCGAAAATCGACGGCGCCGCGGGCCCGCGCCCGCAAGGCAAAGCGCCGCTCCCCTGCGAGTGGCGAGCCAGGGATGGCTCGCCCGCGAATCAAGCGCGTCGGGCGCTCGATTCGCGCAGGCCCGAGCGGACAGGCACCGCGACGAGCCGCGTGGCAAAAAAGGGTAGGAAGCCCTTTTTGCCACGGCCTGCCAAATAAACCACGGCCCAGTCGCGACGGCCCCAGCGCAACCACCATCTCCAGGCATCGAGCCACCCCGAAGCCGCCCTGCGGCGACTTCGGAGTTCCCCGAAGGCCGGATGCGACCAGAGCCCGTCAGGTGTGGGTCTCGATCTGGCCGTTACCGATCAGCGTGCTCAGCGTGGTGTTGACGTTCTGCAGCGTGGCGACTTGCACCGCGTCGGTGTGAGTGCCGCCGGTCGCATCGAAAGCGACCGTGGTATTGGTGCCGGGCGTCACCACCAGGTAGTCACCTGGATTGGCGTTGAACGTGCTCTCGGAGATACCGGCCCCGCTCAACAGATCGGCGATGTTCAGCACATCCCCGCCCGACGCCGGCGTGCCGAGGTGGAAATCGGTGATGACGTCCACCCCGTGCCCGATGTCGCCCTGCTGGAACACGAAGGTGTCGCTACCGCTGCCGCCGGACAACAAATCGCTGCCCGCGCCGCCATAGATGAGGTCGTTGCCCTCCTGCCCGAAGATGAAGTCGTCGCCGGCACCGCCGTACAGCGTGTCGTTGCCGCCGCTGCGCCCGCTCTCCTGGGCCAGCTCCGACAAATGACCCTGGATGTAGGCGATGGTGTCGGCACGATCCCAGGTGGTGTCCGTCCCCTGGCCGGCTTCGAGCTGCTGGAACACCTGCCAGCCGGCGCCGGGCGCCGTGCTCAATCCCTGCGCATGGGCAAGCGTGTCCGTGTAAGGCGCATCACCAAAGATGATGTCGTTGCCATGGCCGCCCACGATCACGTCGCTGCCGGCCTGCGTGGCTACCGTGCCGCCCCCCGAGATCTGCCCCACCACGGCGGCGAGCTGTTCCGCCGTGGTGATGTTGTCCGATGCATGGTTGCCCGGATCTCCAGGCAGTTGGCCCTCGACCTGATCCAGCACATCTAGCGCGGTTTCGGTGACGTTGATGCCCACCGCCTGAATGTTGAAGCCGGCGCTCTGAATGAGGCCGATCTCGGAAACGGTATCGCCATCACCAGTGCCGGTGATGTGAAGAACCGTATTGGCATCGAAGCTGCTGCCATTGCCGCCCAATGTGCTGGTGCCGTTGCCGACATAGTGATAAGTCGGCTCGCCGTCCGAAATAAACAGCACCGTGTTGACGTCGGCATGAGCAATGGGAGCCCCCACGCCCAGCTTCACCGACTCCAGATCGACGGCGCCCGACTGCCCCGTGGGCACCGTAAAGGCGATGTAGTCGATGCTGAGCCCGGTCGGCGCCTGGACGTTGAACGTATACGCACTGCTTCCGCTGAAGCTCACCGTTGCCGTCGCCGATGTGCCGTTCGAGTACGTCACGGTGTAATTCACCGTATGCGCGCCGTTGCCGAAGCTGCGCATTGCGAAAGTCGCCTCGCTGATTGACGGGCCGTTGAAACCAGCCGTGGTGAAGTTGGTCCCAGGACCGTCGAAATCGGTGCCCGGGCCGAAATCGAAGCGCAGCACCTCGCCGGAGTCGAGCTTGTTGCTATCCGTCCCACCTTGCACGCCCCAGCCGGCGGAAACGCTGCCATTGGCGTCACGCAGGTCCGTCAACGCCAGCGTCGGCCCCCAGCCGGACACCAAGGCGTAGGCGATTCCGTCGGCACCCTTGAGAAGCGACGCAGAATCGTTGTTACTGTTCCCAGATGCCAGATTGTGATCGCTCGCCGTGGAAGCGGTAATGGTCACCGTTTGTTGCAATGTGCCCTGGATCCAGGCCGCAGCCGTTCCCAATCCCGCCTCGTAATTGGTACCGCCGTTGGCGCTTAGAGAGTTAACGACAGCCGTGGCCTGAGCGAGGGCATCGTGATTGACCACCCCGTTCACGATCAGGTCGTACGTGCCCAGGGAACCGCTGTGGGTGTTGAACTGCGTAAGGTTGACGCGGATGTTTTCCGCCCCTGTGTGAGTCAGGTCCTCCAACGCCGCGATGGTCGCCGCCTTCAACGCATCGAGCCGCGACACCGTTCCGCCGTTGAACGAGATGCTCGTGCTCATACTGCCCGACGTATCCAGCACCATGACGATATTGGCCGACTGCCCCGGCACCAGCTGTGAGCCGCCGGGGTCGCCAATAAGGATATCGGCGCCGTTGCCGCCGGTGATGGGGCCTTCATCCCCGGGAGCTTTTGGTACCAAGTGATTCGTGGTGGACCCAGTCTTGTCATCTTCGCTCGAGCCGACGATTAGATAGGGCGGATCGTCGCCGTCCACGATGGTGGCCGTGCCGCTGTCGCTCAGCGGCGGCGTGCCGTCGCTGGTCAGCGTCCCGGTCAGGGTAAAGGTCTCGTCGGCTTCGTCGATGCCGTCCGCCACCGTGTCGGTCTTCACCAGCACGATGCTGTCGCCCGCGTCGATCGCAAACGGCGTGCCTTCGGTCGCGTTCTGCCAGGTGGCGCCGCCGTCCAGGCTGTACTGGAAGGTGGTGGCCTTGTAGTCGCTGCCTTCGGTGGCCGTGCCGGGCGTCAGCGTCAGGCTCAGTGTGCTGCCCGCCGCCGCACCGGTGATCTTGACGCCAAAGATGGCGTCCTGACCTTCCGGCACCGTGATGTCGCCCAGACCCGTGTCCGGGTTGCCCACCTGGATGGTCGGCTCGTCGCCGTCCACGATGGTGGCCGTGCCGCTGTCGCTCAGCGGCGGCGTGCCGTCGCTGGTCAGCGTCCCGGTCAGGGTAAAGGTCTCGTCGGCTTCGTCGATGCCGTCCGCCACCGTGTCGGTCT
>NZ_JAQVGQ010000192.1 GCF_028696615.1 Immundisolibacter sp.
TCGGCCGCCAGCAGGCCCTTGCCGCGGGCGATCATGGCGCGGACCGTGGCTTCGAGTTCAGTGGTATTCATGGGAATGGACTCCTGAGACTGGCTGGACGGGCCTGGGCTGCATGCGCAGGCATGGTCCGGCGATTATAGGCGTCGGCGCCGGCCAGCCGGGCGAGCGGAATCAAACCATCGCCATGGCCGCGACGTTCGTGAAGACATACCTGTTCAGTGCAGGTCTTGCCCCGCACGTGTCGCGAAGCTGGCCCTGGCGGGATTGCTTGGCGTCCGGCCGTCGCTGGCCGGGCCAGGAACCTTGAAACCTTCTCGCGCTCTCAGCTCAGCCGCCCGGCGACCGCCAGATGCCGGTCGGTCAGCGCCGTGACCGAGAGCATCGCCAGGCCCGCCTTGGCGAGCTGGTGCCGCACCTCGGCCACCGTGAACGCCGCACGCAGTGAGGCCTCGAAATCACGCCGCAGCACCGCCGGTTCGGCCGCGCCGTGGACGTCGAGCAACTGGCGCAGCGTGGCCTCGTCGGCCGGGCGGCGCAGGTCGGTGACGTACACGAAGGCGCCCGGCGCCGCCGCGACACGCAGCGCGCGCCACAGCACCTGCGGCTCGTGCAGATGGTGCAGCAAGCTGTTGCTGAGGACGACCTGGTAGCCTGCGCCCGGCAGCGGGTCCTGCGGCAGCACCGCCTGGTGCAGCGCAATGCGCGCGTCGAGCCCGGCTGCCGCGACGCGCGCACGGCCGAGCGCCAGCATGGCCGCCGCGCCGTCCACGCCGTCGATCTGCCAACCCGGAAAGGCGCGCGCGAAACGCACCGTCACGTCGGCCGGCCCGCAACCCAGATCGAGCACCCGCGCTGCGACCGGCAACCTCGGCAGCAGCCGGTGGACCTGATCGACCAGAAACTGGTGCGGGGCGGAGAAATCGGCCGCCGCGTAGGCCGCCGCCTGCTCGGCGGCGTCCATCAGTTCGGGCTCGGGTTGGCGTGGCAGCACTGGCGCGTCAGGGTTTGTGTAGAAATGCGCGTCCTGCGCATTTCTTGCGTCGCCCGTCCGGGACACGCCCGGACGGGCTCGCGCGAATCGAGCCCTCAAGGGCTCGATTCGCGTCCGGCCATCCCTGGCCGGCCTCGGAGCTTGAAAAATTCACAAGCTCTCAGTCGCCCATCAGGCTTTGCAGGAAGTTCTGCTCGCCGATCTTGTCGAGCAGGGCCAGCTGCGTTTCGATCCAGTCGACGTGATCTTCCTCGCCGTCGAGGATGTCCTCCAGCAGCTCGCGGCTGATGTAGTCGCGGCAGGCCTCGCAGTGGGCGATCGCCTCGCGCAGCAGCGGGATGGCCTCGTGCTCCAGGCGCAGGTCGCACTCCAGCATCTCGCGCACGTCCTCGCCGATGTACAGCTTGCCGAGATCCTGCAGGTTGGGCAGCCCTTCCAGAAACAGCACGCGCTCGATCAGCCGATCGGCGTGTTTCATCTCGTCGATGGATTCCTCGTATTCCTTCTTGTAGAGCTTTTTGAGGCCCCAGTTGTCCGCCATGCGCGCATGCAGGAAGTACTGGTTGATGGCGGTCAGCTCGTTTTTGAGTACGCGATTCAGGAACTCGATGACTTTGGCGTCGCCTTTCATGATGGTCTCCACGGAGTGCTGCGGCCAATTATAGGGTTGGGGTTCCGCAGCGCCCACGCATTACGTGGCGACCGCCCGCTCGCCCGCTGGACACCCGCCGGCCGGCGCCGCATGAGCTGCTGCCTGATGCGCCGTCGCGAGCAGATCCTGCGCCAGCTCGGCACATCTGCCGCAGCAGGTAGCCACGCGCAGCGTCTGCGCGAGCTCGAACACGCTGCTGACTCCGGCCTGCGCCGCCTGACGAATGGCGCGGTCGGTCACGCCGTGACACAAGCACACGTACATGGCACTGGCACCCTCATAAGGTGGATTGGGCTCCTCGCATTCGACAAAAGATGAGAATGATTGTCAATGACCTCCGCGAAGCGCTCAAAAAAATATCGACAGATTCGGTGCCAGCACCGTGGCCTGGTCGAGATGGATGGTGCGCCGGGCGATCACGAAGCCATAGCCGTTGCCCGCCCGGCGCAGCGTGTCGAGCCGCTCGCCGAAGAACAGATCCACGTCCCGCTCCAGACGGTTGCGGTGCAGCGCGAAGTAGCTGCGCACGGCGTACTGGCCGTTTGGCAGTTCCGTGATGCGCACGTTGCTGATGAGATGGCGCGTGCGCGAGGGCGGTTCCTCGGCCCAGGCAAGGCCGGTGTTCAGGCGCCGCACGCGCACCACCATCGAGGACTTGTCCTCGTCGAACAGCGCCACCTCGTCCGGGGCGGAGATTTCGAGGTCGCGCTCGCGCCGCTGCAGGGTGCGCCGGGTCGGCATGAAGTAGTGCAGGTCGTCTGCCAGCAGCGTGAGCCAGGTATCGAACTGCCGGTCGTCGAGCAGCGCCGCCTCGGCGTACAGGAACTGCTCGATTTCGTGCTGCAGTGCAGGCGTGATGAGCGGCTCAGCCATGGCTCGCCACCTCCCCCAGGCCGCGCGGGGCGAGGTCCGCCCAGCTAGTCGCGCCCATCACTTGCGCCCACCGGCGGTAGAAACCGCGCGCGGCGAGCTCGCCGTACACGTAGCCGATGCGGCCCGGCAGGTCCGCGTCGTCGCTGCAGTCCATGCCAAGGCCCATCTGCACGTTGAACGGCTGCTGGCGCGCCATGTGGCCGCGTAGGACCTTCTGAATCTCGGTCCAGTTCTCGCCGTCGTCCTGCTCCAGGATGCCGCCCGGCGAGAAGGTGCGCAGCACCGCCTTGCGGTAGGCCTCCTTCACCTCGGCCGGCGCGGCCTTGTCGACCAGCGTCCAGGCCCAGATTTCGATCTCGTCCGGCCCGCGCGGGTGCCACACGCGCAGCGTGTTGATGCCGGGCAGGAACGACAGCGTCGGGAATACCGTCATGTGTGCGCCGTTCATGCGCACGGCGCGCGTGTCGCCCAGACGCTCGCGCGCCGCCGTGGCGCCGCTTTGCATGTAGTACCCGGCGGCGGTCTCGCCCAGCAGCGGGAACAGGAACTGCGGCGTGTCCATGAAAAAGCCGGTGCCGTGGCCGAGCGGCGAGCTGAACTGCTTGCCCTGCATCGGCCAGCCGGCCTGGGCGGGGTCGATGTCCGGCGGCAGGCTCGCGATCACCGGCGACGAATGGCTGAACGGCGCGTGGTACATGTCCGAGCAGAACTGCTCGGCGGCGAACTTCCAGTTGCAGCGGATCACCCACTTGTGCACGCCGCCGATGGCCTCGGTGCCGCCCGGCATGCGGTCCAGAAACAGGTCCACGTACCAGGCCATGTCGCCCAGGTACTCGGCCACCGGCGGCACGTCCGCGTCCCAGCAGCCGAACACGAGGCCCTTGTAGACCTCCACCCGCGGCACCTGGCGCGGGCTCCAGCGCTTTTTGTCGACGCTGCCGTAGGCTTCCTTCTCGAATGGCACGTCCACCAGATTGCCCGCCATGTCGTAAGCCCAGCCGTGGTACGAGCAGGTGAACGCCCGCGCGTTGCCGAACTCGGCCCGGCACAGGCGCATGCCGCGGTGGCGACATTGATTCAGGAAAGCGCGGATCGAGCCATCCTTCTGGCGCACCACCAGCACCGGATCCTCGGCCATGTAGGTGGCGAAAAAATCGCCCGGCGCCTTCAGCTGGCTGTCGTGCGCCAGGAACAGCCAGCAGCGCGTGAACAGGCGTTCGAGCTCCTGCTGGTAGATGTCCCGGTCCTGGTAGATGCGCGGACTGACCAGGCCGTGGTCGGCATCGACCAGGGCCGCCGGATCGGCAGGTGAAAATTCCGTCATGAGGTTCCCTCCTCGCTGCCTGGGAAGCAGGTGCGAAATGAAATGGCACCTGAACAATCCGAACGTTCGCTTGGCTTATAGCCTGCAACGGTTACCCCAAGCAAGAGCCATTGTGGGATCATGACGCGCTCTTCGCGGCGGCCGCGGCCGCTCCCTGCCGTGCAACTTTCGAGAACATCATGCCTCGCACCGTGCTGCCGGTGGCCGTCGCCGCCGTTTTCTCCACCGCCGCCGTCGCCGCCACCCCGACCACCGACGAGCAGAAAGCCGCCTACGCCATCGGTTACCAGTTCGGCGCCAACGCCAAGCGCGACGGCCTGCCGCTGGACCCCGCTGCCGCATCGGACGGCCTCAAGGATGGTCTGTCGGGCAACAAGCCGGCTGCCGATCCGGCCGCGCTGCAGGCCGCGCTCGACAAGCTGCGCACCGACATGGAAAACAAGGCCAAGGCGCAGGGCGAGAAGAACGCCAAGGACGGCGCCGCGTTTCGCGAGCAGTTCGCCAAAAACAAGGGCGTGAAAAAAACCGACTCGGGCCTGCTGTACCAGGTGCTGACCGAGGGCAAGGGTGCCAAGCCGAAGCCCACCGACACGGTGAAAGTCCACTACCGGGGCACGCTGCCGGACGGCACCGAGTTCGACAGCTCCTACAAGCGCGGCGAGCCGGCCAGCTTCCAGGTCGACCAGATCATCCCCGGCTGGCAGCAAGCGCTGGTCATGATGCCCAAGGGCTCCAAGTGGAAGGTGGTGCTGCCGCCGGAACTGGCTTACGGCACGCAGGGCGCCGGCCGCGCCATCGGCCCCAATCAGACACTGGTGTTCGAAATCGAGCTGCTGGACATCGCCGCCGGCGGCAGCAAATAAGCCAGCCTCCCCGACCGGCGCCGGGGCCAGACAAAGGCTCCGGCGCCGCGCCCGGCCCACCGGCCGCTTTAGCATGAACTACCGTCACGCCTTTCACGCCGGCAACTTTGCCGACGTGATGAAGCACGTCTGTCTGGTGGCCCTGCTGCGCGGCCTCGCGCGCAAGGACAGCCCCTGGTTCTACCTCGACACCCACGCCGGTGCCGGTGATTACGACCTGGCCGCCCCACCGGCGCAGAAAACCGGCGAATACCGGCACGGCATCGTGCGCTTGCTGGAGGCACCGGGACCGCTGCCTGACGCGCTGGCCGATTACCTCACCGTGATCCGCCCGCTGCTCGGCGACGGCCTGCGCCGCTACCCGGGCTCGCCGCTGATCGCCGCCGCCCTGGCGCGGCCGCAGGACCGGCCGGTGGCCTGCGAACTGAATCCGCTCGAATTTTCCGCCCTGGATGCCGCCTGCCGCGGCAGCCGGCAGATCAGCGTCCAGCAAACCGACGGCTAC
>NZ_JAQVGQ010000193.1 GCF_028696615.1 Immundisolibacter sp.
GGGTGCTGCCGTGGGGGCTGTGGGAGTACGCCACCACCGAGCCGCGCTTCGCGCCGCAGGTATGGCAGGGGCTGGTGTTCATCGCGCTCGGCGTGGGCGTGGGCGCACTGCTGGCCTGGAACGTGGGCGTCAAGGCGGTGGGCGCCGCCGAGGCGATGGCATTCATGAACATGACGCCGGTCTACACGGCGCTGCTGTCGACCCTGCTGCTGCACGAGCCGATACGCCTGCACCAGCTGGCCGGCGCGGCGCTGGTGGTCGGCGGCAGCCTGCTGGCGGCGCTCGGCCCGCAGTGGCTGCGCCGGCGGGCGGTGACGCCGACCACCTCGAGGTGAGCGCATGGACAGCCTGTACGGAAAAACGCTCTTCATCACCGGCGCCAGCCGCGGCATAGGCAAGGCGATCGCGCTGCGCGCGGCCGAGGACGGCGCCAACATCGTGATCGCCGCCAAGACGGCGCAGGCACACCCGACGCTGCCCGGCACCATCCACAGCGCCGCGCAGGACATCGAGGACGCCGGCGGCCGGGCGCTGGCGCTGGCGGTGGACATCCGCGACGCGGACGCGCTCGAGGCCGCCGTCGAGCAGGCCGCGCAGCACTTCGGCGGCATCGACATCCTGGTCAACAACGCGTCGGCCATCAGCCTCACCGGCACGCTCGACACGCCGGTCAAGCGCTTCGACCTGATGTTCGACATCAACCTGCGCGGCAGCTGGGTGGCGGCGCGCGCCTGCCTGCCGCACCTGCTGCGCGCCGAGAACCCGCACATCCTGACGCTGGCGCCGCCGCTGAACCTGGAGCCGCGCTGGCTGGCGCCGCACCCGGCCTATACGGTGAGCAAGTACGGCATGAGCCTGCTGACGCTGGCGCTGGCCGAGGAGTTTCGCGAGCACGGCGTGGCCGCCAATGCGCTGTGGCCGCGCACCATCATCGCCACCTCGGCCATCGATTTGCTGCCCGGCGTCGAGCCGGGCGCCTGCCGCAAGCCCGAGATCGTGGCCGACGCCGCGCACTGGATCCTGACCCGCCGCAGCCGCGACGTGAGCGGCAATTTCTTCATCGACGAGGCGGTGCTGGCGCAGGCCGGCGTGAGCGACTTCGACGCCTACGCGGTGGACCCCGGCCGCGAGCCGCTGCTGGATTTGTTCCTGGACTGAGAGCTTGTGAATTTTTCAAGCTCCGAGGCCGGCCAGGGATGGCCGGACGCGAATCGAGCCCGCAAGGGCTCGATTCGCGGGAGCCCGTCCGGGCGTGTACCGGACGGGCGACGCAAGCAATGCGCAGGACGCGCATTTCTTCACAAACTCTGACTGCCGGCGCAATCAGCCGCCGGCCGCGGCCAGATCCTCGGCGACCAGCTGCGCGCCGCGCCAGGCGATCGCCATGGTCGCCGCGTTGGTGTGCGCCGACACCAGGCTCGGCATGATCGAGCAGTCGATCACGCGCAGGCCCTGCACGCCGTGCACGCGCAGCCGTGCATCGACCACCGCCAGCGGATCGGCGCCCATCTTGCAGGTGCCGGCCGGGTGCGCCACCGGCCCGCCGAATTCGCTGTGGAAGGCGAGCGCGTCGTCGTCGCTTTGCACCGCAGGTCCCGGCGTGGTCTCGGCGGCGAGATAGCCGGCCAGCGGCGCCTGCGCGGCGAGCTGGCGGATGTAGCGCAGAATGCGCCCGCTCATGAGCCGATCATCCGGGTGGGTGAAATAACCCGAGCGGATGCGCGGCGCGGCGGCCGGATCGGCGCTTTGGATCATCACGCTGCCCTGGCTTTGCGGGCGCAGCTGGTAGCCGAAAATCTGCATGCCGTGCTCGGCCTCGAACGCCATCGACAGCTTGCCGGGCTTGAGCGAGAACGGCGCCATGACGAGCTCGGCATCCGGCCGGGTGAGCTCCGGGCGCGTGCGCACGAAAGCGACCACGTCGTGCGAGCCGGTCGCCATCAGACCCTTGCGCGTGGCCAGATACTTGAGCACGTTCACGCCCAGGCGCCAGCCGCCGAACTGGTGATTCAGGCTCAGCGGCGCGCGCAGGCGAAACTGCACCACCAGCATGCGGTGCTCGCGAAGGTTCTGCCCGACGCCCGGCAGATCCTGCAGCACCGGAATGCCGAACTGCTGCAGGTGCGCGGCCGGACCGATGCCGGACAGCTGCAAAAGCTGCGGCGACTGCAGCGTGCCGGCGGCCAGAATCACCTCGCGCGCGGCGCGAAATTCCTGTGCCTTGCCGTGCAGCATGCCGGCCACGCCGACCGCGCGTCGCCCATCGAACACCACCCGCCCGGCCACAAAGCCGGTCACCACGCGCAGGTTCGTGCGGTGCATCACCGGCCGCAGGAAGGCCGCCGCGGCGTCCTCGCGCCGGCCGTCGCGGATGGTGAACTGCACGTAGCCGATGCCCTCCTGCTCGGGGCGATTCAAGTCGTCGCGCACCGGCAGGCCCAGCGCCGCGCCGGCGGCGATGGCCGCATCGCACAGCGGGTGCGGGTTCGGGTGGCAGCTCACGCGCAGCGGCCCGCCGCTGCCGCGCACCTCGTCGGCGCCCAGTTCGTGGTCCTCCATGGCCTTGAAGCACGGGCCGATGTCGGCCCAGCCCCAGCCGGGGTTGCCGGCGGCAGCCCAGTCGTCGAAATCCTGCGCCTGGCCGCGGGTGTAGAACATGCCGTTCACGGTGCTGGAGCCGCCCAGCATGCGCCCGCGCGGCCAGGATTCGGGCGCGTTGCCGTTGCCGGGCTCGGGCTCGGTATCGAAGCGGCGCACGTGGTGCTGGTCGAACAGCAGCTTGCCGAAGCCCTTGGGCATGCGCACGACGAGGCTGTTGTCGTCCGCGCCGGCTTCCAGCAACAGCACGCGATACCTGCCGCTTTCGCTCAGGCGATTGGCCAGCACGCAGCCGGCGGAACCAGCGCCCACGATGATGATGTCGGCGTCCACCGGATGTCCTCCCTGAATGGTGTTTTTTGATCAGCCGGTCACGGCGCCCGGCAGGCGGGCCTGCGGCCCTGCGCCTGCGCCTGCCGGTACAGCTCCAAGGCCTGCGGAATACGGTTCTGCAGCGCCCGCATGCGGTCGCCGGGCGACGGGTGGGTGGACAAAAACGCCGGCGGCCCGCTGCCGTCGGCGCGCTCCATGTTCTGCCACAGCAGGACGCTCTGGCGCGGATCGAAGCCGGCGCGTGCCATCAGGTCCAGGCCCAGCAGGTCGGCCTCGCTTTCCTGCGTGCGCGAGAACGGCAGCAGCACGCCGACCTGAGCGCCGACGCCGAGCAAGCCCATGAGCTGCTGCTTGGCCGGCGTGGTGGCGCCGCTGATCGCCTGCACCGCCTGCAGGCCGGTTTCCACCACCGCCTGCGTGGACAGCCGCTCGCCGGAATGGCGCGCCAGCACGTGCGCCACCTCGTGGCCGATCACGGTGGCGAGCTGGTCCTGATTGGTGGCCACGCGCAGCAATCCGCTGTTGACGCCGATCTTGCCGCCCGGCAGCGCAAAGGCGTTGGCCGACTCGTCCTTGAACAGCGTCACCTCCCACGCCTGGGCGTTACCGGGCAGGGCGGCGGTGACGGCATTGGCCACGCAGCGCACGTAGGCATTGGCCACCGGGTCGGTGTCGCGCGGCTGGTTTTTCTGGATGTCGGCATAGGCGGCCAGCCCCATCTGCGCCAGCTCGGTGTCCGAAAACAGCTGCAGCTGGCTGCGTCCGAGCGGCGAGGTAGCGCAGGCGGCCAGCAGGGCCAGCGGCAACAACAACAGGCGTTTGAACATGGCGATGCGGGATTCCTTGATTGAAATGCCGAAAATTCCATCCCTGGAATTTTCCGGCTCGCTGCGACGCGGTACACGCCCGCGTCGCGCTCCATGAATCGATGGCTGGCGCCATCGATTCATGCCGGGGCATCCTGCCGACCGGACTGAAATGCCGAAAATTCCATCCCTGGAATTTTCCGGCTCGCTGCGACGCGGTACACGCCCGCGTCGCGCTCCATGAATCGATGGCTGGCGCCATCGATTCATGCCGGGGCATCCTGCCCCGGGTGGCGACAGTAGACGCATCGGCGTTTCTCGGCGAGGTCACGGGCGTTCAGCGTGCGTTCAGGCGGGTGGTTTCAAAGTGGCGCTGCAGCGCGGGGATGGGCCCCGACGCGCACGGCCTTGGAGGAACCCGCCATGGCGACCGGAAGGTTACTGAAAAATCTGCTGCTGATGTCTGCGCTGGCGTGCGCGCTGGCGGTGGCTGCCCCGTCCGAGGCGCGCGAGCGCTACCTCGGCGAGCACCACGCGTACCGCCACGAGGCGTACCGACATCCCGGTTACGGCTGGGGCGATCGGGGTGACTACCGGCGCCACCGCTGGCACCACCACCATCACCACTACGCGCCGCGCCACTACTACCACCATCGCCACTACCGCGGCTGCGGGCACGCCGGTTACTACCATGGCTTTCACGACGGCGCGCTGGTCGGCTTTCTGGTCGACTACGCCCGCTATGACTGACCGGGCCGGCGCGCGCGGGGTGTCATCATGAAAACGACGCGATTGATCCTCGCCCTGCCGCTGCTGGTCGGCTGCGCCACGGACGCCGCCGCCGGTTACCGGGGCGGGCGCGACCATTACTACGTGGACGCCCGGGTGGTGCACGTGGAGCCGATCTACCGCACGGTGCGCGTGGAGGAGCCGCGGCGCGAGTGTTGGGACGAAGAGGTCTACGTCGAGCGCCCCGGCTACCGCTCGCATACCGGCGTCATCCTGGGCGGCATCGTCGGCGGTGTGCTGGGCCATGAGCTCGGCGGCCATCACCACCATGGCCTGGCCACCGCCGCCGGCACCGTGCTCGGCGCCTCCATCGGCCGCGACCTGAGCCACCGCCAGGCGCCTGCTGACGGCTACTACACCACCCGCGAACGCTGCGAAGTGCGGCCCACGTACACTACCGAAAAACGCATCGACGGCTACCGCGTAACCTATGTCTACGCCGGGCGCGAGCACGAGACGATCACCGATCACGACCCCGGCGACGTCATCCGTGTGCGCGTGGCGGTGCAGCCGCAGGAAGACTACTGAGCACGGCCGCACGCGGCGCTGGAACCGACATGAAGCGCATCCCCCCTCTCGCCTGCCTGCTGACCGGCCTGCTCCTGCTGGCCGGCAGTGGTCCGCTGCTGGCCGATCCGCCGCCAGGCG
>NZ_JAQVGQ010000194.1 GCF_028696615.1 Immundisolibacter sp.
GCAGGCTGCGCAGCATCGGCCCGTCGGCGGCGCCGTACAAGCCCGCCGGGCGCAACACCACGCCCGGCAGGCCACTGTCCTGCAGCAGGGCCTCGGCGCGCAGCAGGCTCGCGGTTTGGGCATCGCGCGCGGTCACCGGCGAGTCCTCGTCCACCCAGCCGCCGTCGGCTTGCGCATAACAGCGCGTGCTGGTCACCAGCAGCACGCGCCGCGGCGGCATCGCCTGCGCCGCGAGCGCCCGCAGCAGGTTGGCGAACGCGGTTTCGTACACGGCGCGATAGGCGGCCGCGCCGCCGTCATCCGGCGCGGCGCAGAACACCACTTGCTCTACCGGCGGCAGCCGCGGCACGCCGGCGGCCAGATCGCAGGCCAGCGGCGCGATGCCTGGCGCCGACAGCGCACCGCGGCGCAGGCCGAACACGACATGCCCCTGCGCCAGCAGCAGACGCCCGACACGCTGGCCGAGGTCGCCGCAGCCGGCGATCAGGACGCGTTCGGACGCCATCGCGCAGGCCCGGCCAGGCGCATCCGGCAGTCACACCGCCGCCGGCCGCATCGGTTACGCTTGCGCGCGGCGGGCGTGGCCATGTCCTCGCCGCGCTCGACCCACCGCGCCCGGCCACACGGCCGTCGTGGTGCGGCAATGGCGCACATCGCCGCCGGCGCCGTCCATCCTTTCAACGGCACATTCAAGAGCAAGGAGCGTTCCATGAAGCTGTATTACACCCCCGGTGCCTGTTCCATGGCCCCGCACATCGCCCTGCGCGAGGCCGGCTTGAAATTCGACCTCGAAAAGGTCGACCTGATGACCAAAAAGACCGAATCGGGCGCGGACTTCACCGCCATCAACCCCAAAGGCTACGTGCCGGCGCTGCAGCTCGACAACGGCCAGGTATTGACCGAGGTCGGCGTGGTGCTGCAGTACATCGCCGACCAGAAGCCGGGCAGCGGACTGGCCCCGGCCGCCGGCACGCTCGAGCGCTACCGCCTGATGGAGATGCTGAACTTCATCGCCACCGAGCTGCACAAGAACTTCGGTCCGCTGTTCAACCCGGCGGCCACCGACGACGCCAAAAAAGCGGCCGTCGAGACGATCGGCAAGCGCCTTGGCTACCTCGACCAGCAGCTGGCCGGCAAGCAGTATCTGCTCGGCGACACCTTCACGGTGGCCGACTGCTACCTCGCCACCGTGCTCGGCTGGTGCCAGTACGCCAAGCTCGACCTGTCGGCGTGGCCGAACATCGGCGCCTACGCCGGCCGCGTGATGAGCCGCCCGGCGGTGATCGAGACGATGAAGGCCGAAGGCCTGATGGGCTGACCGGCTATCTGCCGATGCGGCGCGGGCCACACCCGCGCCGCACCGCGTCGAACCTGAAACACGTTGATTTTGCCTGTGCGCGCCGCCCGGCGGCGCCACCGAGGCGGCGCCGGTTCGCTGGCAACGGCCTGCTAGAATTGCCGGCCGATCCGCCTTCTCATTGCGCAGGAATCCGCTTTGCGTTCACTGCTCCAGTCCCTCGTTGCCGACGCCCTGACCCGCCTGCAGCAGGAGGGCGTGATTGCTGCCGCCCCGACCACCGACGACGTTCGCATCGAGCACACGCGCGACAAGGGCCATGGCGATTTCGCCAGCAACGTGGCGCTGACGCTGGCCAAGGCCGCGCGCAGCGCGCCGCGGGCGCTGGCCGAGCGCATCGTCGCCGCGCTGCCGGAACACCCCGCCATCGAGCGGGTGGAGATCGCCGGCCCCGGCTTCATCAATTTCTTCCTGCAGCCGGACGCGCAGCTTGGTGTGTTGCTGGAGGTGCTCGCCGCGGGCGACGCCTACGGCCAAAGCCGCATCGGCGCCGGGCAGCGCGTGCATCTCGAGTTCGTGTCGGCCAACCCGACCGGGCCGCTGCACGTGGGCCACGGCCGCGGCGCGGCGTACGGCTCCAGCCTCGCCAACCTGCTGGCGGCGGCCGGCTTTACGGTGGAGCGCGAGTACTACGTCAACGACGCCGGCCGGCAGATGGACATCCTGGCCGTCAGCGTGTGGCTGCGCTACCTGCAGTTCCAGGGCGAGGAGATCGACTTCCCGTCCGGCGGCTACCGCGGCGACTACGTCAGCGCCATCGCCACCGACTTCGAGCAGGCGGTGGCCGACACCTTCCGCCGCCCGGCCAGCGCCGTGCTCGACGGCCTGCCGGCGGACGCACCCGCCGGCGGCGATGCCGATCGCTACCTCGACGCGCTGATCGCCCGCGCCAAGGAACTGCTGGGCCCGGTCGACTACGGGCGCCTGCACCGGCATGGCTGCGACACCATCCTGGCCGACATCGACGACGACCTGACCGCGTTTGGCGTCAGCTTCGACCGTTGGTACCGTGAAAGCTCGCTGGTGGACAGCGGCGCGCTCGACCGCGCCATCCAGGCGCTGCGCGCGGCCGATCAGCTGTACCTGAAGGACGGCGCCTGGTGGTTTAGGGCCACCGCCTTCGGCGACCGCCAGGACCGGGTGGTGATCCGCGACAACGGCGAGCCGACCTACTTCGCCAGCGACGTCGCCTACCACCTCGACAAGCTCGCGCGTGGCTACGACCGCCTGATCGACATCTGGGGCGCCGACCACCACGGCTACATCGACCGCATCCGCGCCGCGCTGCGCGCGCTGCACGGCAGCGACGACGCGCTCACCGTGCTGCTGGTGCAGTTCGCGGTGCTGTACCGCGGGCTCGAGAAAGTGTCCATGTCCACCCGCAGTGGCGAGTTCGTGACGCTGCGCGCGCTGCGCGACGAGGTCGGCAGCGACGCGGCGCGGTTTTTCTACGTGCTGCGCAAGTGCGACCAGCACCTCGACTTCGACCTCGAGCTGGCCCGCTCGCACAGCAACGACAACCCGGTCTACTACGTGCAGTACGCGCACGCGCGCATCGGCTCGGTGCTGCGCCAGCTCGCCGAGCGCGGCCTCAAGTACGAGCAGCCGGATGCGGACGGCCTGGGCGTGCTGGTCGAGCACCCGGAACTCGATCTCGCCGCCGCGCTGGCCCGCTACCCCGAGCTGATCGAATCGGCCGCGCTGGCCTACGAGCCGCACCAGATCGCCTATTACCTGCGCGAGCTGGCCGGCTTGTTCCACGCCTACTACAACCACCACCCGTTCCTGGTGGACGACGCCGCGCTGCGCAACGCGCGTCTGACGCTGGTGCTGGCGGTGCGTCAGGTGCTCAGAAACGGCCTGGCGCTGCTCGGCGTGTCGGCACCGGAGCAGATGTAGTGGCCGGCAAGCGGCGCGGCGCCCAGCGCACCGGCAACGGCGCCGCCTGGGCGCGGGGATTTTTCACCGGCATCGCCAGCGGCGGCATCGCGGCGGCGGCGCTGTACTTTGCCGTGCTGAGCCCGCGGCCGGCGGACCAGCCGGCGCCGCCGGCCGCCACCAAAAACACCGCCGACGGCGCCAAAACCATCGCCGGCCCCAAGCCGAAGTTCGAGTTCTACACCATCCTGCCGGAACTCGAAGTGCCGGTGCCGGACCAGCCATCCGGCGAGGCGCGCCAGGCCAGCGTGCCGCCAGCGCTGCGCGAACCACCAGCGGCGCCGTCGGGCAGCCCGGCGCCCGGTGCCACGGGCGCCCCGGCGGCCGCGCTGCCGCCGGCCGAACCGCTGACACCAACGCCGCCGCCCACCGGCGGCGGGCGCTACATCCTGCAGGCCGGCTCCTCGCGCAGCGCCGCCGACGCCGAGCGCCTGCGCGCCAGCCTCGCCCTGCAGGGCATGGCAGCGCAGGTGCAGGCGGTCACCGTCAACGGCGAGACCTGGCACCGCATCCGCGTCGGCCCGTTCGCCAGCCGCGCCGAGGCCGACGCCGCGCAGCGCCAGCTGCGCAGTGCCCGCATCAACACCTTGCTGCTGGAACTGCGTAA
This sequence comes from Immundisolibacter sp., assembly GCF_028696615.1. Classification (GTDB taxonomy): domain Bacteria; phylum Pseudomonadota; class Gammaproteobacteria; order Immundisolibacterales; family Immundisolibacteraceae; genus Immundisolibacter. Next base: position 3,903 of record NZ_JAQVGQ010000194.1, read on the forward strand.
CCCCTGACGCACGGCTGCCATGTCGTCACTGCAGGATTGCTCGTTTCGATCTACCCGGAGAACCCCGTCGCCATGATCACCCAGACCCCCACCCTGCATGCCTTCGTGTCCGGCCGCAGCGAGGGCTTCACGCCGCTGAACGCCTTCGACGGCGCGCTGCTGGATGCCGGCGTCGGCAACACCAACCTGGTCAAGATGTCGTCCATCGTGCCGCCGGCCACGCGTGAGGTCGCCGTGGCCGAGATGCAACTGCCGCCGGGCGCGCTGGTGCCGATCGCCTACGCGGCGATGGAATCGGACATCCCGGGCTCGATGATCTGCGCCGCCGTGGCGGCCGCCTGGACGCACGACCCGACCAAGCCCGGCCTGATCATGGAGTACCACGCCCACGGCCACCGCGAGGACGCCGAGCGGGTGGTGCGGCGCATGGCCGAGGAAGGCATGAAGATGCGCGGCTGGGACGTGCGCGAGATCAAGTCGCTGGCCATCGACATGCAGGTCGAGAAGATCGGCTGCGTGTTCGCGGCCGTCGTGCTGTGGCACCACGGGAGCTGAGCCATGCTGGACGAGACCTGGTACACCGAACAGTGGGCCGGCGAGGGCAGCGCCATCTCGCTGGAGATCAAGGACAAGGTCCACGATTTCCAGTCACCCTACCAGCGCGTGGAAGTGTTCGAGACCACGCGTTTTGGCAAGCTGATGACGCTCGACGGCCTGGTCATGGTCACCGAGCGCGACGAGTTCGTGTACCACGAGATGCTGGTGCACCCGGCGCTGTTCACGCATGCCAACCCGAAGCGCGTGCTGATCATCGGCGGCGGTGACTGCGGCACGCTGCGCGAGGTGCTCAAGCACGACAGCGTGCAGCAGGTGGACATGGTGGAGCTCGACCAGGCCGTCACCGACGCGGCCGCCATCCACTTCCCCACCCTGCACGCGGCGAGCTTCGACCCGCGCGCGCGCCTGTACTTCCAGGACGGCATCGCCTGGGTGGCGGACGCCGAGCCCGGCAGTTACGACGTGATCCTGATCGACTCCACCGACCCGGTCGGCCCGGCGCAGGGCCTTTTCAGCGTCGAGTTCTACCGCAACTGCCAGCGCGCGCTGGCCGAGGGCGGCGTGCTGGCGGCGCAAAGCGAGTCGCCGCTGTTCCATGCCGAGCTCATCCGCGCCATGCAGCGGGATCTCAAAGCCGCCGGCTTCGCCGACGTCGCCACGGTGGATTTCCCGCAGTGCACCTACCCGTCCGGCTGGTGGAGCGTGACGCT